>JBARUP010000104.1:0-4188 GCA_049645805.1 Nodosilinea sp. | reverse complement strand
TGACTGGTTTGGCTGTCAGGGTGAAACTGTTTAGCTAAACGACGATAGGCGCGCTTGATTTCCGCCTGGGTCGCCGTTTCGTTAATTTCGAGGGTTTGGTAGTGGGTCTCTGGTGGCATAGAGACATTTTAGGGGAGGCGGGGAGCGGGTGAAAAGGGGGATTGTAGATTTTAGAGGCTGAGTTTGGCGCTCCACCAGATCGGCCATTCGCCTCTGTAATCCCCTTTATAAAAATCTGAAACTTGCTCTTAGCGCCCCGGCAGCTGGCCCGTGCGCTCTAGCTCCAGCAGCAGTCGCTTGCGCCACAGCCCACCCCCGTAGCCGGTGAGCGAGCCATCTTTGCCAATCACCCGGTGACAGGGCACCACGATGCTGATTCGGTTGGTGCCGTTGGCGCGCGCGACAGCTCGTGTCGCCGTGGGTTGACCAATGCGCTGGGCTAGCTGGTCGTAGGCAATGGTCTCGCCGTGGGGAATGCGCTGTAGCGCCTGCCAAACGGTCTTCTGAAAGGGTGTCCCGTCTAGGGCTAGGGGAACGGAAAATGTCGTGCGATCGCCCGCAAAGTATTCTTCTAGCTCGGCTTTAAGCGCAGTTAGGTGGGGGTGGCTGACCGGCAGTATCGCACTGCCAAACCGCTGGCGCAGGGTCGTGTAGGTGCGCTCAAGGCTGCTGCGATCGCTGTACTCCAGCAGGCACAGGCCCTCGTCTACGGCCCCGGCCACCATCAGCCCAACTGGCGTCTCAATCAGCTCCACTGCAATATATCGCTGGATATCGGCTTGGCCTGGCGGCACCCCGAAGGTTTTCGTAAACGCCTCTCTAAAACCGCTGTAGGACTCGTACCCATAGGCAAACACCACGTCATCCAGCGGTTCGCCACTGCGAATTTGAGTAAAGGCCTCGGCCAGTCGCCGCGCCCGGCACCAGTCGGTAAAGGTCATACCGTAGTTGTCTTTAAACCACCGTCGCGCCCGCTCAGGGGTAACTCCTAGCTGCTGCCAGTCCTGTGCCGCGAGTTTTTGACCCGCCTGGGACTCGACCCGCGCCATCAGCTTGCTGACCCAGGCGGGCGGTTGCCCAAGGCTGTCCTCGGGTCGGCAGCGCTTGCAGGGTCGGTAGCCAGCCTCTATGGCTTCCCGCAGCGATAGAAAGAACTCAACGTTCTCCCGTTTGGGGCATGAGGAGCATGAGGGTCGACAAAAGATGCCGGTGGTGCGTACCGCGACAAAGAAGAGACCGTCGTAGCCAGCATCTTTGCCGTAGAAGGCCGTCTCCATTTCGGCGGCGGGGGCAAAGCTCAAGGTCATTTGCATGGGTTAGTGCCCCGTATCGGGCTAATTCCTAGGGCCAGTGTGTCTAATCCGCGCTGCTGCGTCCACCGAAAAAGCGACGGGCTACTCGATCTGCGCTGCTCACTCTGCGCTGCTCAACGGTTATAGGGCTGCGCTCAGCTCTTCATGCTCGTCTAGTCTGTGGGTTGAACACTAGGCCGACTTTGACCAGTCTCAGCCAGCGCCCTGTCGATGAAGGTCTGCCAGATGGGATTTGGCTGCCAGATGCGGTGGAGATCTGCCTGGGCTACAGATGGATTAACTCTCTGATGCAGCACGCGGTAGAGGTAGACAAAGGCAGAAACGCGCATGTTTTTAGCGCAGTGGACAAAGACGCTGTGGCTGCTATTTCTCTCCATAACCTTAAAAAAAATTTCTAGATCCATCAGGGTTGGCGCTTCCCACACTACGGGGATGTGAAAGTGGGTCATACCCAGGCTTTTAACGAGCTCAGCTTCGTGGGGGAGAGCGCTATCGGAGGTAGACAGAGCCAGGTTAACAACAACCTGGTACCCTGCCTGCGAGACTGCGGCAAACTGTTCTGCTGTCGGCTGCCCCGCCGTTGCGAGTCGAGGGGAAATCGCCAGGTAGTTGCCGATGGCATTGACGTCAGCAGCGGTCATAGTGAAATCCATCGCTACGATAAAAGAAACTCATCTGGAGACTCAACCCTATGGTTATGGTGGAATCTACCATGCTGCCCCTCGGCACCGCTGCCCCTCCCTTCGAGCTGGTCGATGTTGTCAGCGGCAAAACCGTTACCCTCGGCACCTTTGCCGAGTCGCGGGCGCTGCTGGTTATGTTCATTTGTCGCCACTGCCCCTTTGTTAAGCATGTCGAGCATGAGCTGGCCCGCATCGGCAAAGACTACGGCTCCCAGAACGTTGGTATCTTAGCGATCAGCGCCAACAGTCTGCAAACCCACCCCCAGGACGGCCCAGAATATCTCAAGGCTCAGGCCGGGGACGTTGGGTTCACATTTCCCTACTGCTTCGATGAAACTCAGGCCGTTGCCAAGGCCTACACCGCCGCCTGTACTCCCGACTTCTTCGTGTTTGACCAGGGCAAGCTCCTGGCGTACCGGGGCCAGCTCGACGACAGCCGCCCTAGCAACGGCAAGCCTGTCACCGGCAAAGACCTGCGCGCAGCGCTGGATGCTGTGATAACGGGCCAAGCCATGCCTGGCGACCAAAGGCCCAGCGTGGGCTGCAACATCAAGTGGACAGCGGGTAACCAGCCGCCCTATTTCGGCTAGCGATCGCACTTCCATTTTCTCCTCTACAACGTAAACCATCGTTTCTGTGACTAGCTGGATCCTAATTCACCGCAGCTGCCTGTTCTTCAGCGTCAAAACATCACGGAATACAAAGCAGGGCTCAATCGCTGGTCCTGTCGTTCTAAGCTGCAAGGGGTTCAGGTTCTTCTGCAAGAACCTCGAACAGCTTGTTAATGAAGAGCATGCATCAGCTACAGCGGTTGCTTAAATTGTGTTCGGCGGCTCTGATCACGGCGGTAGTGCTTCAGGCAGTCGGCTGCGGTACTACTGTGTCTGAGCGGCCACAGCAGCTCACCATAGGCTTAGTCAGCTATGACGACGGCGCTAGTTCGCTAGAGAAGTACCAACGTTTTCAAACTTACCTGGCCGAGCAGCTCAAGGCAGTTGTTGAGCTAGAGCCGGTATACAACGAGATTCGCGCCGTTGAGCAAATTCGGGCGGCTAAGTGGTCGCTGGTGTTTGCTCCATCAGGGCTAGCAGCCATTGCGATCGCTGAGGCCAACTATCTGCCTATCTTCCCTACTCTAGGCACCACAAACCAAAAGTCGGTGCTGGTGGTGCGGCAACATAGCCCGCTGCAAACGCTGACAGATTTGGCCAATCAAACCGTTGCCCTAGGCGAAATGGGCTCGGCCACAGGCTACTACCTACCGCTCTACGACCTCTACGGCCTGACCCTCAAGGAGATCCGGTTTGCGCCCACCCCAGCCACGGCGCTAGAGTGGATTGCGGCTGGCCAGGTGGCGGCAGGAGCAATGTCAGAAGACAACTTTCAGCGCTACCGTCAGTCTGGGGATAGCGCCTTTCGCATCCTGCACGCCAGCCGCGCTATTCCTTCCGGCGCGGTGTTGATTAGCCCCAGCATCGATCGCAATCAGCAGCAGACCCTAGAGCGAGCCATGGCAAACGCTCCCTCCACCATAACCGCCGATGCAGGCTATATTCCCAACGCCGATCCGCCTAACCTAGCTCAGCTGATTGCCCTAGTCGAGAAAGTAAGACCGCTGGAAGACCGCATCAAAGAACGGCCTGCTGTGCTTACCCTAGATTCAGCAGCCGAAGAATAAACGGAGCGGGGGTTATCCACGGTAGTGGCCTGTCAGATCAGCGTCAGCCTGCGGCCACTCAGTTGGGGTAAAATCAATCCTAGAGCCATCTTTTTGATATCGCAACCTGCTGTTGGGTTTGGGCTAGTGTCATGGGAGCAGGGGTATTTACCGCAGCAGCAGCCATCGGGGATTTTGTCGGTAAACATCTTTGGACTGAGTGAAAGCGTGTGAACTGGGCGAAAGTGCTGTAGCTAGCGAAGTAGGTTTTGTACCCGTTGGCTATCGCCCTGTCTTTAACAACCCTTGGAGCCGATAGCGTGACTCACGGACATCGCACCCTAGCTGCGATTATGTTGACCGATGCGGTGGGCTTTAGCGCCCGCATGTCGGTGCATGAAGAACTAACCCTATCCCAGCTCCAGCGCGATCAAGGGCTGATGGAAGCGCTCTGCCAGCAGTTTGAAGGCAAGGTGCTCAAATCGACGGGTGACGGCCTGCTGATGTACTTCGTTAGCGCGGTACAGGCCGTTAG
>JBARUP010000103.1:0-2072 GCA_049645805.1 Nodosilinea sp. | reverse complement strand
CTGTACGGCCTAGTCTAAATCTGCGCTTTCGTCGTTTCGTACGGTTGTGTATCGGTCTAGGGGGTAATTACGTGGGCAACCACGGTATTTGTCTTCTTATTCCCTGTACTCCATCTTGAGCGAAAACTAGCCCTATGGAGTTACCACGTCATGATACTTGTCTAGCTCCGCCTTGGGCCTAAAGTCGGTAACCGCATCATTCCTGTCGGTCTTTGCCTGTAGTGGCTGACGTCACTTAGTAGAGAATTTAGTGCAAGAATATAGGACCAGCGGCATGCACCTGAGCTAGCGGACTAATCCCGGCGGCAGTTAGGGCTAAAAATCGTGCTCTTGAACTCTGAATTCAAACACGGATTTGATCGGGTAACAGCCACCGCTTCCGGCAGAGTGCTTTAGCTGAATGCATATTCACCCTACCGCTCTCCCCTGTTGAATAGTGCTTAAGATTTATGACCGAAGACTCGCGCGAGCTTGCCAAAACTCAGTACGCCTACGGGCAAACGGCCTTTGAGCGGGGTAGCTACCGCGAAGCTGTGGGCTATTTTGAGGAAGCCGTTAAGCTAGCCAAGGCCGCTACACCCCTAGGCGGCGAGATTCAGAGCTGGCTGGTAAATGCCTACAGCGCGGTGGGAAGACAAGCTGATGCGATCGCCTTATGCCAAGCACTGACTCGTCATCCCGATTTAGAAACGCGTAAGCAGGGCAAAAATCTGCTCTACATTTTGCAGGCCCCTCAGCTCCAGCGACCCACTAACTGGATGACCGAAATTCCAGACTTAGATGAGCTGTCTAGGGATGGAGCGCAGCGCTCAGGCACAGCGGGCTATTCTACCGGAATCAAGGCTGCCCCCCGCCCTCGTAGGGTTGAGGAACCTTTGATTGACCCCAGTGAAATCAACCACAGCGACAACGGATTTTTGTGGGCGGCTTTAGCAGGCGTTGCCCTGGTGTTAGGAGGACTGCTCTGGCTGAGCTAGCGCACGCGATCCGATAAAAACCCTGGGGAGGGCATTGCTTTAGGCAGGATGCGGCACGTATGATCTGATGCTGCTGTTTCTAAAGTGCTATTCAACTATGGTGAGCATTCGTCGTGCGTGGACCGCAGGGGTATTCGGCCTGCTGTTACTCCTGCCTATGGGGGCCTGTGCACCCTCAGCGCCAGAGGCTGCCGGGGATGATGAAGCCGTTGAGGAGGCCGTAGTTCCCCTTACTGCCGGGGCTATCCCAGACCAAGATCCGGAGGAGCTTCAGCGCCTCTACAGTAAATTAGCCGACTATCTGGAGGCTGAGCTTGGGGTACCGGTTGAGTACAAGCCCGTCACCGACTACGCCGCCGCTGTGACCGCCTTTAAGGTGGGGGATCTCGATCTAGTCTGGTTTGGTGGACTCACTGGAGTACAGGCAAGGCTTCAGGTACCGGGGGCTGAGGCGATCGCCCAGCGCGACATTGATGAGCAGTTCCACAGCGTGTTCATCGCCAACGCTGCCACCGGCCTGAGCGAATTTTCTGACCTTCAAGACCTGGCTCAAGTCAAAGGCCGCACCCTCACCTTCGGCAGCGAATCATCGACCTCAGGGCGGCTCATGCCCCAGTACTTCATGGAAGAAGCGGGCATTGACATTGCCCAGGACCTCAAAGGTGAGGCGGGCTTTTCGGGTAACCACGACGCCACGATCAAGCTGGTGGAAGCGGGCACCTACGAAGTAGGTGCTCTTAATGAACAGGTGTGGCGCGATCGCGTCAGCGAGGGAGCCGTCGATACGTCAAAAGTGGCCGTCGTCTGGCGCACGCCCCCCTACTACGACTACCACTGGGTAATCAATCCCGATATCGATGAGCGCTACGGCGAGGGCTTTACCGAAAAAGTGCGGGCGGCCCTGCTGGCGCTTGACCCCGCTGTGCCCGAGCAAAAAGAAATTCTAGACTTGTTCGGAGCCGAGCGGTTTATTCCGACCACCAACGACAACTACGCTGAAATCGAAGCGGTAGGCCGCGAAATTGGCAAAATCCAGTAGCAGCGCGCCAATTTTTCAGCTCGATCGAGCCAGCTGCCAGTTTGGGACCGTGGAGG
>JBARUP010000102.1:0-6259 GCA_049645805.1 Nodosilinea sp. | reverse complement strand
GCAGAGTGATTCCTAGACGCTCTTGAAGTGCCTCAATCACCTCTTCAGCGGATTTTTGGCCAAAGTTTTTGATCTCAAGCAGATCCTCCTGGCTGAAGTCTAGTAGATCCGCCACCGAGTTGATCTGGGCGCGCTTCAGGCAGTTATAGGCCCGTACGGAAAGTCGCAGTTCTTCAATCGGAATTTGATTATTCGGATCCTCTTCCTTGACCTCTTCGTCAAACTTAGGCTCAAGGGTGACATCTTTAAGCGGCATAAAGAGGCTGACTAAAATATCAGCTGCCTGGCTCATGGCCTGCTGAGGAGTAATGCTGCCGTTAGTCCAGATATCCATAATCAGCTGATCGCGCTGCATAGAACCAGAAACTACAACCTCCTCAACGGTGTAGTTAACTTTCTTGACCGGCATGAAAATTGAGTCGATCTGAATGAAATCAAGGGCTGTGACATCATCCTTGCTGCGCTCAACCGCCCGATATCCCTGACCCCGCTCGATTCTAAACTCCATCTCAAGCGTGTGGCCATCGGCAACGGTAGCCACGTACTGCTCTGGATTAACTACTTCTACTTCCGAAGGCAGCTCGAAGTGCCCTGCGGTAACTCGGGCTGGTCCCTGAACTAGAAGACGGCCAATTTGTGGCTGACTAGAGTAGCTCCGCAGAACAATCTCCTTCATGTTAAGGAGAATATCGAGAACGTCTTCTCGTACACCCACGATGGTAGAAAACTCATGGGTAGCGCCAGCAATTCTAACGGCTGTAATCGCAATTCCCTCTAGGTTGGAGAGCAATACCCGCCGCAGAGCATTACCTACGGTTGTTCCCTGGCTCCGTTCTAGGGGCTCGATCACAAAGCGACCGTACTGACTCTGATCGCTTTCAACGACAGACTCTACGCAATCAACATGAAACTGTGCCAAAATCCTGTCTCCCTTAAACCTCGCAATACCCTGTCCACCGATGAAGCCATACGGAGCTACACGCTACTTAAACTCGACGACGTTTGGGCGGCCGACAACCGTTGTGGGGAATAGGAGTAACATCGCGGATTAAAGTTATTTCTAAGCCCGCTCCCTGTAGGGCACGGATAGCGGTTTCGCGACCAGCCCCAGGTCCACTCACCATCACCTCAATCTGACGCATACCCTGATCCATAGCCCGCCGGGCTGCTCCATCGGCTGCCGTCTGAGCGGCAAATGGAGTTCCTTTCTTGGCTCCCTTGAACCCGCTTGAGCCTGCCGATGCCCAGGAGATAGCTTCCCCTGACTGGTCGGTGATGGTCACGATAGTGTTGTTAAAGGTGGAACGAATGTGGGCTACGCCGCTAGGAACGTTCTTCTTGCTCTTGCGAGGTCCAGTCTTTCGGGTTGGTTTGGCCATGGCGTTATCACTAAATTCAATTCGAGAAAACTCAAGATCGTGTGACTGTCGGTGAGCAGTCAGAATTGGCAGGCACCGGCGAACAGTCGGAAAAACTCGCTACAAAGGTCAGCGAGCTTTTGCAGCTCGACCCTCCAATAGTAGCGAGGGTTTGAGAAGTAGAACTAGCTCTACTTCCGCGGTGCTTTCTTCTTGCCAGCAACCGTGCGGCGAGTACCGCCTCGGCGAGTGCGAGAATTAGTGCGGGTACGCTGACCCCGCACGGGAAGCCCAGCTCGATGTCGACGCCCTCTATAAGAGCCGATATCCATAAGCCGCTTGATGTTCATGTTCTCAAGTCGCCGCAGATCACCCTCCACTTGGTAATCGCTTTCGACAGAGTCCCGCAGCTTAGCAACATCGGCGTCGGTAAGATCCTTAACTCGCACGTCGGGACTAACCCCGGTTTTAGTCAGGATCTCCTTAGAACGGGTCAGGCCAATGCCGTAGATATAGGTCAAGCCAATTTCAACTCGTTTGTCGCGTGGTAAATCCACGCCTGCTATCCGTGCCACCTTAACTATCTCCCCAGTATTTAGTTCTAACCGTACAGCCCAATAGCGGCTATTCAGCAACCTTGGCTGGGCCGCTGCCCAAACTCCAGGCCCGATTCAATTACTGACTAATGATTAAACAGTCTGCTTTAGCAATTTGTTTGATCACTCTAGATTGCTCACCTTTGACGCCTCGACTCTTTTGTTTAAGAAAAGATCGTAGCGCCAGAGATTACCCTTGCCGCTGCTTATGCTTAGGGTTTGAGCAAATTACCATAACCCGGCCGCGGCGGCGGATTACACGGCACTTATCACACATCTTGCGCACAGACGCACGGACTTTCATGTCCAACTCGCACTTCACTACAGAATTGCTATGCTAGCAAACAGATGCCAAGTCGTCAATCGCAAATTTCATAACTTATCTACCTGGTCTAGCAGTCCCGCTGAAAATACAGGCAAAAAAAACCGCCCACAGGCGGTTTTACTAATTTAGCTAGCTCGAATGACGCTCACTAAGCTCCCCGGTTGAGGGCAGATTCTACCTGCTTGAGCTCTTGCTCGACTCGGGTTTTAAGCTTCTCGGGTAGAGGACGATTGGGATAGCTGCTGTAGTGACCTGCGATCGCGTTAAGTGCGGTTCGCATGGTAGTAAACGAACTCAGGCTAGCTACTGATGTATCGCGGCGGTAGCGAGAGGCAAAGTCACTGATAACGGCTTTGGCTTCGGCTTGGGCCTCGAGTTTTTCGGGATCGTTATCGGGCAGCGAGAGGGAGGTTCTGAGGCTGTCTACCAACATCAGCGTATCTTGTTTGTAGTCGCCAGTGAGCATGCCGCTGGTGCCTGCACTACACCCTGTCAGACCGATGACGGCTACTAGTACCAGGGTTAAAAGACGAGTAATTAAGAATTTCATAGGCTTCTTTGAAAGAGTTCAGGTGGAACGACAGGCCCCGAAGAAAAGGCGCTGATTCCGGCGCTAAGATTGCGCTGGTGTCATTTCGGTGACTTTATTCTATAGCGCAGCGTGGCCTTAGCAATGGAGCAATAGTACTTCGAGTCTTGACTAGACTGCTCTCTCTTAAGCTGGATAAATGCGCAGTCGTCGGTTGGGTTCTTCGCCGCAGCTCAGGGACTTGAGTCGGTAGTGCTCAGCTAGCTCGTGCTGCATTTTGCGAATACGGGCTGAGCGCGGCAGCAGCTCCACCGGCTGTCCATTGGGAATTACAATCTGCTCTACCGCCAGGCGAGCTTCCTCCAGCGCTTCTAGCTCGTCATCACCGCCGCTGTGGCTAAACAACCCTAAATCTACAGCGGCGGGGTTATCGTCCATATCCAGCATGCGCTGGAGCGCGCGGGTGATCTGCGGAATGCTGTTGGATTTGATCAGGTGGACCGGAACCTGCCGCCCTTGGGCCATATGCTTGAGCTTAGCCTGGGCCTTGGCATGCGATCGCAGCGCTAGTACAGCATCGGCGCTGTCTAAATCTTTCGTTACCACGACCGGCATGTGCAGCGTTTGAATGACACGCTCTAGCTGGTGACGGCTAAGGCCATAGGGATAAAGGCGCAGAGCATCTTCACCGTTGGGGCCAACGACGGTGTCGTCGGCCGTCTCCAGCAGGTGGGCGAACATAGGATCAGTAGCTGGCTTGGAGCTAAATGCTTGGCCAAGGGGCCGGATGTTGCTGCCAGCGCGCTGGGCGACCGAGTTAGACGTCGGCAGCGGCATCATCTGCCCGGCTGCCCGCCAGCCCATGCCGGTCCGGGAGGGCTTGGCTACCTCCCGCCCTGAACCGGGTAGCTCGTGGGTAATAACGACCTTCTGGTTCTCATCTATGGTTCGAATTTGCTGGCCTGGCTGTCGCCCGCGCAGCAGGTTGTCAATGGTAACGGTGACGTCGTCGTGTACGACCCAGCGCTGGCGCTCCAGCATTTCTACCGCAATGTCAAAGGTAGGTGGCGCTTTGCGCTCCAGCACGCTTTTTTGGCTACCCCGACGGCGGGCCTCGTCATCCCCTAAAGTGACCGACTGAATACCCCCAATTAAGTCTGAGAGGGTAGGGTTTTTAATCAAGTTCTCGAGCCGGTTGCCGTGGGCCGTACCTACCAGCTGCACCCCTCGCTCAGCAATGGTGCGGGCCGCTAGAGCTTCTAGCTCGGTGCCGATTTCATCAATGACGATGACCTCAGGCATGTGGTTTTCCACGGCTTCAATCATCACTCGGTGCTGCTCTTCAGGGTGGGCTACCTGCATTCGTCGGGCTCGCCCAATGGCTGGATGGGGAATATCGCCGTCGCCAGCAATTTCATTGGAGGTGTCAATGATCACAACTCGCTTCTGCAGATCGTCGGCCAGCACGCGAGCTATTTCGCGCAGAGCGGTGGTTTTGCCAACCCCCGGACGACCCAGCATGAGAATGGAGTGCCCGGTTTCTACTAGATCGCGAATCATACCAATAGTGCCAAAGATGGCTCGACCGACCCGACAGGTGAGGCCAATCACCTCTCCAGAACGATTGCGAATGGCGCTAATCCGGTGCAGCGTTTTTTCAATACCAGCGCGGTTGTCACCGCCAAAGGTGCCAACGCGCTTGATACAGTGGTCTAAATCGACGTGAGAAACTGGTTCTTCAGACAGATACTCCACGCTGTCGTAGAATCGGGCTTCGGGCAGGCGACCTAGATCGAGAACCACCTCAATTAAGCTCTGGCGCTGGGGATGCTGGGTCAGCTGCAGGCGAATGGAGGGCGGCAGAATGCTGAGCAGCTGATCTAAGTCGTCGATGGGGGCAGCTTGAGCCGAGACAGTCCGATGAGGGGCCATCCCTTCGAAATCGGTGAGCTCTGCGGCTGAATCCTCAGTAAGATTGTCGCTGGCAGTGTCACTGGTGAGGCTTTTGTCGGGAACATAGCCGCCCGGTTCGCTGGGTGCTTTGCCAATGCTGCCGATATTGACGCGGTCGTTATCGCTATAGCTAACCATACCGTGCTGATAAGAAGTGTCTATCCGTCTTGAGCTGGCCCACTAGCTGCCGAGCTAGAGTCAGGCCCTGACCTAGAGCGCTGTCGTCGAAACGCTGCCAAGGGGCAGCGGTAGTGAACTTAGTTTTCCACTGACTGCTGGGCTGGTCTAGGGAAGCGTTTCCTAACCAGGGCTGGAGTTCGTGATCAATGGCTTCAAGTAGCGGCAGTACTTGCGATCGCCCGTAGCTACCGTAGGCAACACCAGAAATCGTGCCGCCGGGTGGTCCTAAATTCTGATTGGCAATCCCATCGCTGCGGGAGAGACTGGGGCCGAAGCTGTGGGGACGAGAAGCAAAAGGAGCATCGTTTATCAAACCGAGATCAATCAACTTACTCACAGTGTAGCCATTGGTACCGCCTGCGGGTTGCACGTGACCCGGAAGCCCAGCTACAAGAAGCTTCTGGGCAAAGCGAATGGCCGCATGAGTCGTGCCCTTACCCAGATCACCGCTCATAGGACGACCGTCTGCTTGCCAAACTAAGGGCACTCCCAGCGGTGCCATCAGGTGGTACAGATCCCATAGATAGGGCACAACCTGAGCGTGGTCAGGACAGCTAATGGAGACCAGCTTCAAAGAGGGCATCCAGGGCTGAAGCCGCTGCCAGAGCTGCTCGAACTGAGCCCGGTGACCAGTCTGGGTATGGATTTCAACCGCGTCGATTTGAGCTACCTGGCCGCTCGAAAACGCCTCCGGCCTAGCTAAGTGAGGGCGTGCTTCGATATTGCCCCAGGGGCAAACGGCAATACAGCGACCGCAGCCGTAGCAGAGATCCGCAGCAACAGAACCCTGCTGAGCCGACTGAAACTGAATCGCAGCGGTCGGGCAAAGAGATTCGCAGGGGCGATCGCACTCTGATGGGCAGCGGGCTGCGTCGAAGTAGGCCTTGCGAAAGTGGGGGTCTTCGCTATCGTTGAGGCTGACCATAAGCCAGGGTAAGCCAGCAATCAGATGGCTATGGTATTCACCCTCAGCCCTGCGCGCCTCTGAAGTCGCTTTGTAAGCCTTCAAACACTCTGTCAGCTTCGCCGCATCCTCAAGCCCCTGCCGAGCTGCGGCCACGACTGCCCCATCGGCTGCCACATCAATACAGTCAACGCCGGCCATGGCGTAAAGCATGACCAATCGGCGCACCGTTGGCATGTCTTGATAGCTAGCTCCGCAGATTAGCTTTACCCATTGCCCTACCTGAAGCGACTGGTGTGGAAAGGAAGACGGGCTTTCTGTAGTGCAGCCCCCGACAGCTTCAGGGGCAGTTTTGATGTCCATGCAGGTTGTGAATCCTGACGGGGTTAAACCTATGCTTTTCTAAATCAGCTC
>JBARUP010000101.1:0-5639 GCA_049645805.1 Nodosilinea sp. | reverse complement strand
GCAATACCGAAAATCTTGCCTACGGTCTCAACCACGCTGTCTTGGGAGCCATTGGCCTAGTGCTGGCGCTGTGGGTTGCCCGCAGCCGCTACGAGTACCTGCTCAACTGGCAGTGGATTATTTACGGTGCTGTCAACCTGCTGCTGGTAGCGGTCATGTTTATCGGCACTGTGGGAGGGGGGGCCCAAAGCTGGATTCCGGTGGGTGGGTTCTACGTGCAGCCCTCGGAGTTTGCCAAGCTCAGCATCATTATTACGCTAGCGGCTATGCTTAGCCGTCGCGATGCTTCTACCCTTTGGGGAGTCGCTAGCGCCCTGGTGGTGCTGATCTTGCCCTGGACACTAGTCTTTCTTCAGCCCGACCTGGGCACCTCCCTTGTGTTTGGGGCGATCGCCCTGGCCATGCTCTACTGGGCCAACTGTAACCCCGGCTGGCTGGTGCTGTTTGTCTCGCCCCTAGTGGCGGCGATTTTGTTCCACATGGTGCTGCCGGGCTGGCTGGTGTGGAGCGCGGGTATGGGTCTAATCGCCTGGTTCACGCTGCCCTGGCGCTGGTTTAGCACGGCGGTGGCGACAGCGGTAAACCTGGTGGCAGGCAAGCTCGGCGACATTCTCTGGAACTTGCTGCAGGACTACCAAAAAGACCGCCTGGTGCTGTTCCTTGACCCTGATAAAGACCCGCTGGGGGGCGGCTACCACCTGATCCAGTCGCGCATTGCGATCGGGGCGGGCAAGCTCTGGGGTCAGGGCCTGGGTCACGGATCCCAGACTCAGCTCAACTTTATTCCTGAACAGCACACCGACTTTATCTTCTCGGCGATCGGGGAAGAGTGGGGCTTTGTGGGTTCTATGGTGGTGATTGCCACCTACTGGCTGATCTGCTTTCGTCTGGTGATCATTGCCCAAAATGCTAAGGACGACTTCGGCTCGCTGATTGTGATTGGCGTGCTGTCGATGCTCGTGTTTCAGGTCGTGATCAACATCGGCATGACCATCGGGCTAGCCCCGATTACGGGTATTCCGTTGCCGTGGCTGAGCTACGGGCGATCGGCACTGCTGACGAACTTTATTGCCCTTGGCATGGTCGAGTCTGTGGCGAATTTCCGCCACCGGCTGAAGTTTACCGATTAAATTCTGGCGTACGGGTAGCCCTGGGCTTTCTTCTCGCAGCACCGCGCTATACCCGAGCCTTCGAGGTACGGCTCTAGCCGGTCAGCAGCCGGTGCGCCGAAGGAATGTAGTAGAGAGCCAGCACCGTCGCGCTAGAGGTACGGAGGTCGCCTCATACCCCCAGTGCAGTACGGGTCTGAATACCGACAGCGCCATCGGCGGCTAGGCCCCGGCTGGCCTGAAACTGCCGCACGGCGCGATCGCTGGCGGGGCCAAAGACACCGTCGATACCCAGGGAAAAACCGGCGCGGGCTAGGGCCTGCTGCACAGCTCGCACATCGTCGCCGCGGGTAAGCGGGTTGGCAAGCCGCAGCACTCGAATGTGGGTAGGGGACCGCTGACTAGGCGGGACTGAGGTCGTTTGTCGCAGCAAAGCCCAGGTCTGTGGCCCGACGATACCGTCAGCGACTAAGCCTCGGCTGGCCTGAAACTGCCGCACGGCGCGATCGCTGGCGGGGCCAAAGACACCGTCGGGCGCGATTGGAATACCGTGGCGGGTGAGCTGCTGCTGCAGGGTCAGCACATCGCCTCCTGAGGTGAAGGGGTTGGTGAGTCGCAGCAGTCGCTCATGCGGTGCTGAGTCCCGGGGCTGCTGCTGCAAAAATGCCCAGGTTTGCGGGCCAACAATGCCGTCGGCCATCAGGCCCTGCGATCGCTGAAATTGCTCAACCGCCCGCTTGGTAGCCGGGCCAAATATCCCGTCAGGGGTAAGCTGTGCGCCCCAGCGGACTAAATCAGCCTGAAGCTTTTGCACATCTTGTCCCGTCAGATAGGGATTGCTCAGAGCCAGCAGTCGCGAGCCAGGGACAGCGGCAGAACCGCTCGACGATCCTGCGCCTGACGATCCTGTATTCGACGATCCTGAGATCCTGGGGCGGTTGGTCAAATAGGCCTGGGCTTCGACGCTGAGGTTGCGATTGCTGCTGCGGGTGCGCCCGCCCGCCAAATACCTCTGCCCGGCAGTGCTGAGAGCAATTCCTGGCGTACCGGCCAGAAACACGTTGGCTTCTGAGAGGCGGCGACGCAGCAGCCCTTCTTCTACGTTGCTGCCGGGGTTGCGGTAGAGAATTAGAGCCGCCTCGATGTTCTGCCAGTCTTGGCTACGCATTACCCGTGAAATAGTTTCAAAGCCGCCAGCCCCGTAGAAGTTGGCCCCCAGATTGTAGGCGAAGCTCAGAATTGCCCCCCGCTGGTTGTCGTTTAGGGTATCCCAGCTGGGGATGCGTTGCTGAGGTGGCAGATAGGTATTGGCAACCTGCCGCATCAGCAGTTCGTCAGCTTCTTCACGAGTAATGCGATCGCCCAGCTGGAAGGGTTGGCCGTTTTTATTACGGGTCGAGCCCCAGCCAATTGTGATTGGCAGCGCGCCGGTCTTTGGGTCTGGATAGGCTTGCAGACTCAAGCCCTCGAACGTTTTGATTAGGTCTAGCCCTGGCGTTGGCACCCCGGCCATGGTCGTTACCTCGCGTAGATTGTCTGAACTTACCGCAAGTGTATCCACTCTAGGGGCCGCTCTTTGGTTATTTAGAAGCTGAGACACAGGGGCGGGGGGCTGAGCACCGTTAAGCACGAGCCGAACCGTCGGACCTAGGGCAAATCTGCGAAGCGGCCCAGCTTGATAAAACCAGCGCAGATCGAAAACCTGTGGAACTTTATTTTCTTTCTTTCGGAGTAAGACAGACCACCTTGACAACTGGCAGTATTAGCCTATGAATACCTTAGATACTGCTGCTCAACTCAGGAACCTGAACCGTATCCGTCGCATCAGTCGGCTGATGGACACGGCCTTCAAAATCCCCGTCTTGGGGGTAAAAGTTGGCTGGGACCCTGTATTTGGTTTAATCCCCGGACTGGGAGATCTAATTGCCACAGCAGTATCTGCCTACGTCATTGTCTTAGCTGCCCGATTTCATTTGCCCAAAGGCCTCTTGGCTCAGATGATCTTTAATATCGGCCTAGAGGCCGTGATAGGAACCGTTCCGCTGCTAGGGGATTTGTTTGACGCCTTTTACAAATCGAACTTGCGGAACCTAAAGCTGTTGGAGGCTCATTTGCAGTGTGATGCAACCGACTTAGAAGCTGAAGACAGCCTCAGCCTAGAGAGCGCTAAAGGCAGCGAAATTTATATGTAGTTAGGCAATATCGAGCGGTTTACTGCCGCCTATCTTAGGCATGATGCTAATTCTGGCCTAGGGCCAAATGGTGCCGGCTGGACGACAGTGATGAAACACCCCATGCCAGTCAACGACGCGGCCGATAACCGCGATCGCCGGAGATTCAAATCCTGTTTCAGCGACCTGAGCCACAATAGTTGATAGCCTGCCAATCAGCGTC
This sequence comes from Nodosilinea sp., assembly GCA_049645805.1. GTDB lineage: Bacteria > Cyanobacteriota > Cyanobacteriia > Phormidesmidales > Phormidesmidaceae > Nodosilinea. The sequence goes on along the minus strand of JBARUP010000101.1, from coordinate 2,136 downwards.
TCCTGCTGGGGATGAGTGCCCCAGCGAATTAGCGCCACTGGGGTATCGGAGCTAAGGTCGGCGGCCAGCAGCTCGGTGGTGATGGTGCCCAGGTTGTGAATGCCCATGTACACCACAATAGTTTCTGACCCCTGAGCCAGGGCGCGCCAGTTGACTCTGGGGCGGTACTTACCAGCAGACTCATGACCAGTCACAAAGGTCACCGACGAACTCTGACTGCGGTGAGTCACGGGTATGCCAGCGTAGGCAGGCACCGCTACCCCAGCCGTAATACCCGGTACCACCTCCACATCAATCCCGGCCTCTACCAAAGCCGCCATTTCTTCACCGCCGCGCCCAAACACAAAAGGGTCACCGCCTTTGAGCCGCACGACTACAGCGCTGCCCCTAGCCTGGTCTACAATAAGCTGATTGATCTCCTCTTGGGCAAGGGAGTGTCGGCCCCGGCGCTTGCCCGCGTCAATTACCCTAGCTTGGGAATTAATCATCGCCAGAATGGGCGCGCTTACCAGGGCATCGTGAATAACGACATCGGCGCACTCCAGCAGGCCCTTACCCCGCAGCGTAAACAGGCCCGGATCACCGGGGCCAGCACCGACAAGATAGACTTTGCCGTAGCGTTGATTCTCTTCAGAAGCTGCTGCCGTAGGCATACTTGGCCTTAGAACATAGCAATGAACAAGCTAACCAGGCAACCTGGCTATTTCTTAGCATAACCTGGCGATAACCGGCGTGCATTAGACCTAAAGTGCCGGTGTTTGACTATTCCTTCAGCCGTTTATGTTCCTTAAAACGTTGTTTCAGCACTTATTTGTAAGCTCTGCCTGGGCCATCCTCTACGACACCACCGACGAAGGGTGAACGGCATGGCGAAAAGCAACGCGCTGCATAGGACGAGGAGGCTGCTGCGCTTTAGTAGGTACCTGATCCAGGGCCAGATCGATGACTAGGCGAGCGAGCTCGGGCGAAGGCCCCAGGGGTGGCAGCAGATGAAACCCCATTTTTGGAAAGCGCTCGGCTAGCTCTTCAGTGAGGTGGGTAATGGCATCGGTGGTGGTGCCTGCAAACAAAAAGTAGGGCAAAATGGCCACTCGCTGCACCCCGCTCTGCATATGATGAATGATCTGAGACTCCAGCTTAGGGGCAACGGCCCAAAAAGCAGCTGTCCCTCCCAACGACTGAGCTAGCGCACAGATGGAGTCGTTGCCGCCCGCTCGTCGGCTGCCGTGAGCCAGCACTACAGGCGTCTCGACGGATGTTGCGCGGAGCTTGTGGCGCAGCAGCTCTAGCATACCTGGGTGACTCCCCAGGTGAGGGCAAACCTCTAGGGTTAAGTTCGGCAGCGCCCGGCGAGCCTGCTCAACTTCAGCCGGAATGTCTTCCATAACGTGCACTCCAGCCAGCAAAAACAGGGGCACTAGGCGCACCTGCTGCACCCCGGCAGCGCGGGCGCGGCGGCTAAAGTCAATAATCTGCTGGTGAAGAGGCAGTGTTTCTGTCTCTAAGCAGGCAGTGCCAACCAGCGGTCCGTTGACCGTGCTGGGCATCGTTACTTTAGCCCGACACAGGCCAGATTGTTCGGAGGAGATGCCCTGCCTGGAGGTTGACGTATCGGAGCTAGGGCCGCGCCGCAGCAAGAGCGACGCCTGACCACTGACCAACTGTGCCGGAACAAACTTCGTGCGATCGCGATGCTCGCTAGCGCGAGTGCCCTTTCCCCATAAACCGGCCTCAGGCGATCGCACGAAGTGAGCCAGCCGCTCCATAGCCTGCCCCGGCCGGGGATCGCGGCTACCGTGAGAAACTAGTAAATAGGCTGTCGATGCAGATGCAGACACGGGCAAACCTTAATGCGCTAAACAAATAATCTTCCGACAGTTAAAGACTCGTCGCGCAGCCTTTAGTCAATGCTTGAGTGTTTCATTATAGAGATTTAACCTAACGTGTCCGGTATCATATCCATCAAAAGGCAGTTCAGCAGCAGGACTTGTTCCCCCTGCTAGTCAGGATTTGAAGCCTGTGATTGCTTAGCAGATGAGGACAATGTGATAGACTAACCAGTGGTTTGCGGGTGTAGTTTAGTGGTAAAACCCTAGCCTTCCAAGCTAATGATGGGGGTTCGATTCCCCCCACCCG
>JBARUP010000100.1:0-7393 GCA_049645805.1 Nodosilinea sp. | reverse complement strand
TGACAGCCAGACAGACTTGATTCGCTCTAGAAAGGCGTAGACTGGCGGCGGCAGCAGAGCGTCACGCAGCACAATAATGCCAATGACTCGCTCCAGGGGTTGGGGCAGCTCAGCTACCCGCAGCCCGGGGGGAATTGGCGTTGCCGCCAGGGTCGCCATGATTGTTGCTCCCAGCCCCCGCTCCACCATGCTGAGAATCGTTGAGTCCTCACGCACGGCGTAGGCGGGCTGTAGCTGTTGCCCCCAGCGCAGCAGCAGGCGGTCGAGGAGCTGGCGATCGCCGTCGTCAGCAGGGGGCAAAATCAGCGGATGAGCCGCCAGGTCGTCCCACGGCAGCGGGCTGGGGGGAGGCTGGGGGCCGGGCGGCAGCAGCACAATGTAGCGATCGCGCAGCAGCTCCCACTGCTCAAACTCGTCACCGGTAGGCAAATAGGTAAAGCCCATATCGGCGCGGCCCTGGCGCAGGTCGCTTTCAATCATGTCGGGGTGGGTCTTTTCGTCAATGGCGACAGCCACGCCCGGATGCTGCTGACGAAACTGATGAATCACCTCGGGCAAGAGATGGGTAGCCACGCTGCGAAAGGCCGCGATGCGGACCTCACCAGTTTGTAGCCCTTTAGCCTGGTCGGCTTTGTGGCACAAGCAAGCGAGCGATCGCAGCACCTGGCGCGACTCCTCAGTAATCTGTTCCCCCACTGGCGTTAGCACGGCTCCCTGTCGGCCTCGGCTGAGCAACAGTACCCCCAGCTCATCCTCTAGGGTTGCAATTGCGTGGCTGACAGCCGACTGAGACAGCTCCATCTGCAGTGCCGCATCGCTGAACGATCCGGCATCGGCGATGGCCACTAGGGCCCGCAGCTGGGAGAGTTTGAGGCGGTTGAGGTCAGCTTTAGCCATGGCGTCCTAAGTTTAGATAAGCTTGTCAACATAGATACCAGGCTCAGTTCTGGACTAGCTTTCTAACGTAGTCAGGGGTCAGCTCTTTAATGTTGCTAATTACCCGGTCGGCTCCCGCTGCTTTGAGGCTGTGTCGGTAGGCCTCACGGTAGGCTGCTTCACCCGCAGCCACGTGGGGCGGCAGCACACCCACCCCCAGCCACTGCCGCTGACCAGCAGCGGCTCTAGCCTGCACCAGGGTCTGCATGTCGGCAACGGTGTCTCCCGCGTAGAGCGTCGGCAGGTTTGGCTCAAGCTGCTTTTGCTGGCTTAGGGTATCCACCAGCGCCAGTAGCCCAGCGGGGTCTGGCTTCCCAGGGGCATCTTCCATGGCCACCAGCTCCGGGTTGCTGAGCCCGAGGCGACGCTGGAGCACAAAGCTAGCGGAGCCTCGGGTAGCGCCGCTAAAGAACCCCCAGGCAATGCGATCGCGCGTCAGACCCTCAAAGTAGGACTTTTCAACGAGCAGGGGCTCCTGGGTAATGTAGCCAGTCCACTGGTCAGGGTCGTCGAGGTTGGGGCCTCGGTAGCGACGCTGAAAGAACTCTACAATTTCTTCGTAGTCGAGGGATACGGCCTCGCGGGGTTTTCCCTGGGCTTCAAAATAGCGGTAAACCAGCTCCTGCGAGCCTTCCCAGTCGTTGTTCCACACGCCTTCCCCTTTGAGCCGGTCCACATCGACCGGCGAAGGACGATAGCGCCCCTCGGTAAAGGCCTCTACCGTGTCGGCTAGGGCACGACGATAGGAGTTCCCCACGTCCCGCAGTACGCCGTCGATATCAAACACCGCGATCGCGAGGGGAATAGCCAGGGAAGTCATAGCATGCACACTTAAGGTAGAGTTGAGGGGGTCGAGGTGATAGGATTATAGACTGTAGTATTTTTGGAATTGCGGCGGAGGTCTACTTGTCCAGATTTGTCCTAAAAGTACTCTGGCTAGAAAATGACGTTGCGCTGGCGGTTGATCAAGTGGTAGGCAAGGGCACCAGCCCGCTCACCTCTTATTTCTTCTGGCCCCGTAACGATGCCTGGGAACAAATGAAAAATGAGCTAGAGGGAAAACCCTGGATCGAGGAAGAAGAGCGGGTTGAAATTCTCAACCAAGCCACCGAGATCATCAACTATTGGCAGGAAGAAGGTAAAGGCAAGCCCTTGACCGAGGCCCAAGACCGCTTTCCCGAAATTACCTTTACCGGTAGTTCGTGATTGTTCGCTCGCAACGCAGGTTTTTACCTGCAGTTGTCGGTTCAGGCTGATTTTTCACTCTCCTGCCTGCCTCAGGGTACTAGCTCCAAAAAAAGCCCGCTGCTTTAGTCTTAATCTAAAGCAGCGGGCTTTTAAGCTAGGCCAGACCGAACTACTTGAGCCCGCCCGCCGCCTGAAGCCTCGCTCGGGCGCGCTTTAGGCCCTGGCGGGCTTGAATAGTAGCCTGCCTGTCTTCAGAATTAACCTGGCTTAGGCGCTCCTCAGCCTCCTGGTAAGCCTTTTGGGCTTTGGCGGTGTCGATGGTGTCACCTCGTTCTGCCCCGTTGACCAAGACGATCACTTCGTTGGTGTCAACTTCGGCAAAGCCGCCCATTAGCGCAATAGGCACCCACTCTTTGTCAGATCTAACCCGCATAACCCCCACATCTAGGGCGGTTAGTAGCGGAGCGTGACCAGCTAAGATACCTAGCTGACCAGTAGTGCTGGGCAGAATAATTTCCTCAGCCTCAGCGTCCCAGACGGTTTTGTCTGGAGCAATTACGCGAACGGTTAATGCCATAGCAAAGATGGAAATAGGACTATCACAGGATGTTAGGGACAAGACTTAGCTCGCCCCCAGCTAGATCTACTTCTCAGCCTTAAGCTTCTCAGCTGCTTCTAGCACCTCTTCAATGCCGCCTTTGAGGTAGAAACACTGCTCAGGAACCTCATCAAGCTCACCAGATAGAATCTGATTAAAGGCCTTGATGTTGTCTTCTAGAGAGACATACTTACCGGGGGCACCCGTAAATACTTCTGCCACAAAGAAAGGCTGAGAAAGGAACTTCTCGACCTTGCGAGCCCGTGCTACCACAAGACGATCGTCTTCAGAAAGCTCGTCAAGACCCAAAATAGCGATGATGTCCTGTAGCTCTTTGTAGCGCTGCAGAGTAGACTGCACGGCCCGAGCCGTCCTGTAGTGCTCTTCGCCCACGACGTTGGGCTGAAGCATGGTAGAAGCGGAGTCCAGAGGATCCACAGCGGGATAAATTGCCTTAGACGCCAGCGCTCGGGAAAGTACCGTGGTGGCGTCGAGGTGGGCAAAGGTGGTGGCGGGAGCGGGGTCAGTCAGGTCATCCGCAGGGACATACACGGCCTGAATCGAAGTAATAGACCCCTCTAGGGTAGATGTAATGCGCTCCTGAAGGTCGCCCATGTCGGTGCCTAGGGTAGGCTGATAGCCCACAGCAGAGGGCATACGCCCCAGCAGTGCCGACACCTCAGAACCGGCCTGCACAAACCGGAAGATGTTGTCGATAAACAGCAGCACGTCCTGCTTGTTGACATCGCGGAAGTACTCAGCCATGGTCAGCGCAGAGAGCGCTACCCGCATTCGTGCCCCGGGGGGTTCATTCATCTGACCGTAGACCAGAGCAACTTTGGATTTGCTAAGGTCATCGGAGTTGATCACGCCCGACTCAATAAATTCGTTGTAGAGGTCGTTGCCCTCGCGGGTGCGCTCGCCCACGCCGCCGAATACCGATACACCGCCGTGCTCTTTGGCGATGTTGTTGATCAGCTCCTGAATCAGCACGGTTTTGCCCACGCCCGCGCCGCCAAATAAACCGACTTTACCGCCGCGTCGGTAGGGAGCCAGTAGATCAATCACCTTGATACCGGTTTCAAACACCGTAGGCTGGGTTTCTAGCTCGGTGAATTTGGGAGCTGATCGGTGGATAGGAGAGGTCGTTTCGACGTTGACAGGGCCTTTTTCATCAACCGGTTCACCCAGCACGTTGAAAATTCGCCCCAGGGTAGAAGCACCTACGGGTACGCTGATGGGAGAGCCTGAGTCCACGGCTTTCATGCCCCGCACTAGACCATCGGTGGTGCTCATGGATACGGCCCGGATTTGAGAGTCGCCCAGAAGCTGCTGTACCTCGCAGGTAACGGCAACATCGTTGCCAGCGGGGTTCTTGCCCTCAATCTTGAGAGCGTTGTAGATCTTTGGCATCTCGCCTGCCGGAAACTTGATGTCTACGACCGGACCAATGACTTGTGTGACGTAACCAACGTTTGTCTTTTCTGCTGTGGTGACCATGCCTTGCGCCTATCTCGTATGATCAGCTATTTCGGCTGCTTTATTAAGTGACTGTTACGTATTAAAGCGCCATCATTCAGAGTATCACTAGAGCGGGACAGCCTACGAGGATTGCGCGGACTTTATCTAAACCTATAAGTCGTGTTATTAGACTACCCAGAGAGGTCAAGAGCGCTGGCGGCTCGCTTTGATCCTTAACCCAATCATCAGGTCGGATCACTAAACTGCTCTGAACAGCTCTAAATTACAGAGCATGTCATCACTCAAAGGCATAGAGAATCGTCATGGCCAGAACCAAGCGGACGGAGCAAGAGATCAACCTGAGCGACTCTCGCTACTACATCAACCGCGAGCTGAGCTGGCTGGGGTTTAATGAACGAGTGCTGCACGAGGCTCTTGACTCCCGCACTCCACTGCTGGAGCGGCTTAAGTTTTTGGCGATCTACAGCGCCAATCTAGACGAGTTCTTTATGGTGCGTATCTCTGGGGTCATGGAGCAGGCCGATGCCGGGGTGCATCCTAAAACAGCCGATCAGCTGTCGCCGGTTGAGCAGCTCAAGAAAATGCGATCGCACCTAATTGAAACAGTACAGCTTCAGCACCGCACCTTTGAGCACCAGCTGCGTCCTGCCCTAGTCGAGCACGGGATCTATCTGCAAAACTACCGCGACTTGACCAAGGAGCAGGCGTCTCACCTAAAGGACTATTTTGACAGGCGCATTTTTCCGGTCCTGACGCCTCTCAGCGTTGACCCCTCACACCCCTTTCCGCGCATGTCGAATCTGAGCCTGAACTTAGCGGTGCGGGTGGCTGACCCCGATAGCGGCATTGAGCGCTTTGCTCGGGTTAAGGTGCCCAGCAGCCTGCCCCGCTTTGTCGAGATGCCTGAGCAGCTGTGTACCTACCAGGGTGGACCCTGCCCGTGGATCGGAGTACCTCTAGAGCAGGTAATTGCCGCAAACCTGGGCTCCTTATTTCCGGGCATGACCATTATGGGGCATCACCTCTTCCGCATCACCCGCGACGCCGACTTTCCGGTTTTAGAAGACGAGGCTGATGATCTACTGCTTGCGATCGAGAAAGAAATCAGCAGGCGACGGCTAGAGGGCTTTGTGTGTCGGGTAGAGCTGGAGAGCACGATGCCTGACGACCTCAAGGAAGGACTGATGCGAGAGCTGAAGATAGGCCGCGATCGCGTCTACGAAGTCGACGGACTGCTGAACCTTAAAGACCTGTTTTTCTTTCTGTCGCTGCCGCTGCCAGAGCTGAAGGATAAGCCGTGGACAGCGCTAGTGCCGCCCAAGCTCAAGCCCGTGGCTGAACTCGATGAGGACGGCAACCGCAGCTACGCTGAGCACCCGCCCAACGTCTTTGCCATTCTGCGGGGCGGCGATTTATTAGTGCACCATCCCTACGAGTCATTTAGCACATCGGTACAGGAGTTCATTACCCAGGCGGCTAATGATCCCAAGGTGCTGGCCGTCAAGATGACCCTCTACCGCACCTCCGGCGACTCGCCCATTGTGAAAGCGCTGATCGCGGCGGCAGAGAACAGTAAGCAGGTTGTGGCTCTAGTCGAGCTCAAGGCTCGTTTCGACGAGGCCAACAACATTGAGTGGGCCAAAAAGCTGGAAGATGCTGGGGTACACGTGGTCTACGGCATCGTAGGGCTCAAGACCCACACAAAAACTACTTTAGTAGTGCGCGAGGAGGGCGACGAAATTCGCCGCTATGTGCATATTGGTACCGGCAACTACAATCCCAAAACCTCAAAGCTCTACACCGATCTGGGCTTGTTTAGCGGTCGCTACGACCTAGGGGCTGACCTGAGCGATCTGTTTAACTTTCTCACTGGGTATTCGCGGCAGAAGGCCTACCGCAAGCTGCTGGTCGCGCCGCTGACCCTGCGCGATCGCATGGAAGCCCTGATTCGCCGCGAGACTGGCCACGCTCAGGACGGCAAAAAGGGAAAGATTGTTGCCAAGATGAATTCTCTAGTCGATGCCCGCATGATTAAGCTGCTCTACGAAGCCTCCCAGTCAGGCGTCGAAATTGACTTAGTTGTGCGCGGCATCTGCTGCCTACGCCCTGGAGTACCGGAGGTGAGCGAGAACATTCGCGTGATTAGCGTCATCGGTCAGTTTTTAGAGCACTCCCGCATTTTCTGCTTCCATAACAGCGGTCAGCCCGAGTACTACATTGGCAGCGCCGACTGGATGACCCGCAACCTCGATCGTCGAGTAGAAGCTGTGGTGCCGATTGAAGACCCTCGCCTGATAGACGAACTGCAAACCATTCTCGATATTTCATTGGCCGATAACCGCCAGGCGTGGGACATGGCCTCCGACGGCACGTTTACCCAGCGCCGCCCGCTCGAAGGTGAAGCTGAGCGTGGTACCCACGCCATGCTGATGGCTTACGCTCTCAAGCGCGACGGCGCTGCGTAGGTGACGGCAACTCGCTGAAGTTCCCGATCAGGAAAGGACTCATTATCAAAGCGAAGTCCCTCTGGATCGTTAGATTTAACCCAGAGGGACTTCGCTTTAGCTAGACACTAGTTCGTTAACCAAGTTACCTATCTTGCTCCAGCACCGGCCCGACGGGGAGCGCTATCGCCACTGCGGCGGCGGGGCCGCTGACGACGGCGAGGCTTGCTGGGAGTACCAGCAGATCTGGTCGGGGCATCTGCTGAGAAGGAGGGCTCGTAACCGGGCACGATATCGCGAGTAAGAGACTGCTTCAGCAGCCGCTCAATATTCACTAGCAGAGGCAGCTCTTCGCTACTGATAAGCGAGACAGCGCGGCCTTCGTTTCCCGCCCGTCCGGTGCGGCCAATGCGGTGCACGTAGTCTTCGGCCACGTTGGGCAGCTCAAAGTTGACTACGTAGGGCAGCTGATCGATATCGATACCGCGAGAGGCTACGTCGGTAGCCACCAGCACCCTCACTCGCCCCTGCTTAAAGTCTTTTAGGGCACGAGCGCGGGCCGCCTGGGTTTTGTTGCCGTGGATAGCGGCGGTTTTGAGGCCGTCTTTAGCCAGCTGCTCGGCCAGACGATTAGCGCCGTGCTTGGTGCGCGTAAACACCAGCACCTGCTCCCAGTTGTGAAAGCCAATCATGTGGGAGAGTAGCTCCCGCTTGCGATCGCGATCAACAGGGTGTACTACCTGCT
>JBARUP010000099.1:0-3574 GCA_049645805.1 Nodosilinea sp. | reverse complement strand
AAATACCATGGCTGTGAAAGTACTCATTCCGACTCCTCTGCAAAAATTTACCCAAAATCAGGCGGCCCTAGAGTGCGGCGGCGGCACCATCATAGAGCTGCTCAACGACTTGGAGAGCAGCTGCCCCGGTATCAAAGCCCGTCTTTGTGACGACTCTGGTGAGCTACGTCGCTTTGTCAATTTCTACGTCAACAGCGAAGACATTCGGTTTCTTGACGGCAAAGAGACCGCCCTCAGCGATGGCGACGAAGTGAGCATCGTGCCGGCTGTGGCTGGCGGTTAGACAGACATTTAAGCACTGTGCGATCGCTCAGGCAGCCGGTGGACCACAAAGCGATCGTGCAGCTGCTTTGTCGTGTGCAAGGCTTGACCCTGGGCTGAGGCGTCACAATAGAAACGTGACGTTATGAGCAGCGGCCTCCCCACATCTATGGACCTTAAATCGATACTTGCTAAAGCCCTAGACGGGGCCGATATTTCAGCAGCTGAGGGCGTAGTGCTGCTACAGCAGCGCGACTCAGAGACTTTAGAGTCTGTTCGTCGCACCGCTGATACCCTGCGCCAGCGTCAGGTGGGAGAGACGGTAACCTACGTGGTCAACCGCAACATCAATTTCACCAACATCTGCGAGCAGCACTGCAACTTCTGCGCCTTTCGCCGCGATGCCCAGGCCGAAGGCTCCTACTGGCTTGACTTTGCCCCTATTCTCGAAAAGGCAGCGGCGGCAGCGGCGGCGGGAGCAACAGAAATCTGCATGCAGGGCGGGCTGAACCCCGAAGCCAAGGTAGATGGTAGTTCTCTGCGATACTACCTCAAGCTGGCCGAGACCATTAAAGGCACCTATCCAGACCTGCATCTGCACGCCTTCTCCCCTCAAGAGGTGCAGTTTGTCGCTCGCCAAGACGGACTCAGCTACCGCGACGTGTTGCTGGCTCTGCGAGAGGGTGGGGTTGACTCCCTGCCGGGTACCGCAGCAGAGGTCCTAGACGACGACGTGCGTAGGGTACTATGCCCCGAAAAAATTGACTCCGCGACCTGGCTCGAAATTGTTGCCGAGGCTCATGCCGTGGGGTTACCCACTACTAGTACCCTGCTGTCGGGCCATATCGAAACTCCAGTCCAGCAGATTGCCCACCTTGAGCAGCTGCGTCAGCTCCAGCACCGATCTGTAGAACTGGGCCACGGGACGGCCATCACCGAGTTTATTGTGCTGCCCTTTGTTGGACAGGAAGCACCCAAGTCTCTGCGCCGCCGGGTAGGGCGCGACCAGCCAGTGCTGGCCGATGCCCTGCTGCTGATGGCGGTTGCCCGCATCTATTTGGGCAACTGGATTGTAAATCACCAGCCTAGCTGGGTAAAACTCAGCCTGGCTGGAGCTACTGAAGCCCTCACCTGGGGCTGCAATGATATTGGCGGCACGCTGATGGAAGAGCATATTACGACAATGGCCGGAGCCCAGGGGGGAACCTGTATGTCGGTGGCTGACCTGCAAGGGGCGATCGCCAGCCTAAACCGTCCGGCGCGGCAGCGCGACACGCTCTATGGATCTGTATCCGGTGGAGCTACATTGAGCGGCAGCGGCATGTCGGGCAGCGCGTCAGCTTCGCCTGAAAACACGGCCCCGGCGCGGCAGTCGCGCAGCCAGAGCCTCACGGCCTGACCAACAATGCCATCGCTACTCTCCTGAGGTGGGGTGGGGGGACGCTGCTGAGTTCCGAAGGGACCGCTCGACGGATAGCGGCCCAGAGTGGAGTACATCAGGGCCATATACCAGCCGTCTTGGTACTGCACTAGAAATAGCCAGTGATAGTTTTGCAGCAAAACCTCCTGGTCTTGCCAATACTGCCGCTCTAGGGTGGTGAAGAACACCTGGTGCGTGACGTCGCTCGCCGCTGCTCTGTCTGCTGCCTCGCCTGGGGGAGAGTCGGCTAAATCGACAGGCGTAAAGTCAGGCGGGCCAGCCAAAACGACGATATTGGGTGGCGGAATGTTGGGCTGTAGGGGTATAGATAAGCTGCGGCTAGCCACGCGGTTGGCATAGCTCGGCATATCAACCAAGAGGCGGGTTGTTAGCCCCTGAAGATCGCTTGGACAGCGGTATGGGGGGCGGAGGTACGATGAAGCGGCGGGCGGCGGCTGGGCCTGAAGACGACTGCCTGCAGAGGCTAGGACAACTGCCCCTAGCCCCAGAAACAGACGCTGGCACACTATGAAGCGATAGCAGTGGAGCATTCTTCACAGATGCGCTCAAAAGCAGCAGCAGGGTCGGAGGCGGCGGTGACAGGACGACCGATCACAAGGTAGGTCGCACCCGCTTGAAGTGCCTGAACGGGGGTACGGGTGCGGCGCTGGTCCTGGCTACTGGCCCAGGTGGGGCGTACACCAGGACACACCAGGGTAAAATCGGCGGGCAAAAAGCGCCGCAGCTGCCCAGCCTCCTGAGGCGAGCAAACCGCCCCTTTCAGTCCGCTATCCTGGGCTAGCCGAGCCATTTGGAGGGCGTAGTCGGTCAGGCTAAGGGGAATTTTGAGTTCTTCAGCTAAAACATTAGGGGCAATGCTGGTCAGCAATGTGACCCCCAACACGGTCGGAGGGTCAACGCCCGCTGCTTCAGCGCCCGCCACGGCAGCCGCTTGAGCGGCCTGCAGCGCCTCTTTGCCAGCAGCGGTGTGGACAGTGAGCAGGTCGGCTCCGAAGCGGCCAGCGGCGGCGCATGCCCCCGCCATTGTATTGGGAATATCGTGGAACTTGAGGTCAAGAAACACGCGTTTTTGTCTTGCCTTAAGAGCCGCGATCAGCTCTGGCCCAGCGCTGATAAACAGCTCTAGGCCCACCTTCCAGAAGCTTACCTGGGGCAGAGCGTCGACTAAGGCCAGTGCCGCCGGGGCAGAGGGCACGTCTAGAGGCACGATTATGCGCTGGTCAACGGTCATAGGCACACCGGGGACAAAGATCTAGACAGGACGCACCAGCATTAGGGTCTGGCCAAACTCTACGGGCTGAGAATTCTCAACTAAGATCTCAACGATCTCGCCGCTGACCTCAGCTTCTAGCTCGTTCATCAGCTTCATGGCTTCAATAATGCAAACGGCTTGTCCCGTGCTAATGCGATCGCCCACGCCAACAAAGGGCGGCTCTTCAGGGGCGGGAGAGCGATAAAACGTGCCTACCATAGGGGAATTGATTGCAACCAAGTCGCTACCCTTGCCCGGCGGCGTGGTAGCTGGCGTAGGTGAGGCCAGTGGCTCAACTGCGGGCGGTGGAGCACTAGCAACCGATTCTGGCCCAACCTCTGGGGCCACCGATGTGGTTTTTGCTACCATCGCGCCGGGTTTTCGCAGGATGAGCTCAAAGTCTGAGTTCTTTAGGGTGAGCTCAACGATATCGCTCTGGCTTAGGGCGGCGACTAGTTCTTTCAGGTCGGTGACGCTTAGTTCCACGGCATAGGTCTCTTACGGGCTAAACGGGGCTCATCAAGTTTCGGCGGACTAGTGAGGGATCTGGTGACCCAAAGACAGCTCGGTTTGGGCTGCACCAGGCCCTGGCGCGAGGAAGGTGGGAGACAATCCCTATT
>JBARUP010000098.1:0-12511 GCA_049645805.1 Nodosilinea sp. | reverse complement strand
GAGCAGCCTGGTGCTGCGGCCCCAGGGGTCCGGCATAGCCTCTGACAGCTGTAATCTGTCTACCACGGTGTGGCTGGAGCCGGGCGAAGGCGGCTACGTATATATTGATGACAGCTGGTATAAGGGCCGGGTGCTGCTAATCACCGACGGCTCGGGCCTGATGGCGGTCAACTTCGTGCTCATGCACGACTACCTCAGCAGCGTAGTCGGCAGCGAAATGTACGTCAACTGGCCTGTAGAAGCGCTGAAGGCTCAGGCCGTAGCCGCTCGCTCCTACGCCCTAGTGCACCACGTGCGCCACGCTAGCCGCGCCTACGATCTCGACAACACTCAGCGCTACCAGGCCTACTTAGGCATTGCCAAAGAGACCAACACCACCCAGTCTGCGGTAGCCGCAACTACTGGCGAGTTCATTAGCTACAACGGCGGCATTGTAGAGTCGCTCTATGCAGCCTCCGACGCCATTGTGCAGGCCGCCCACGGCGGCAACGGCATGAGCCAAACCGGCGCGATGGAGCTGGCTACGAAGGGCTACAACTACAACCAGATACTAGGCAACTACTACCCCGGCACCAGCCTCTCTCGCCTTGTGGTGGAGTAGGGCTTTGGATCTAGGATCTAAAGCTAGGGCCTAGCGGAATACGGTTGCTTCGAGCTGCTGCTGAATCAGCACCGTGAGTTCTGTCGCCACGGGCTTGTAGTCGGCGATCGCCCCTAGTGGCTCCATGGGTATCAGCACGCTGACCGCTACCCACGGAGTTAGGGCACGGTGGATGAGCTGCGATCGCTGATCGGCCCAAAACCAGTGGCCGGGTGCAGCATGGCCACCGCCAGGTATCGCGTACCACTGCACGACCGCAAAACTCTGGCGATCGCCCCAGGCGCGAAAGAAACTGGCTTTAACCAGGCCGGTAGAGGATGTAGCCTTTAGCCACCGCCTCGACTCAGTGCGCCAGTTTTGCGCTCCGGCTAGGTCAATCCATTCCAGCTGGGGATGATTACTGTGCCAGGGCTGGGGATACATCAGTAGCGCAAACTGCGCCGGAGTCGAGGCGGGAGACGGGGCTCGATATTCGACTAGTGTCCAGGTTTGACGATTGATGGCAACAGGCTCAGCGGTAGTGGTTTGCCAACCGGGCAGCACCAGCCCCTCCGACTGAAGAGTGCGGAGCTGCTCGATTTGGGCGACCTGAGGCGTCGTGATCCAGGGCCACTGGCCACTGAGGTAGGCAGGCAGAATAGCCACTCCTGCCAGGGCGCTCAGCACCACCACCAGCACCAGACTGGCCCAGCGGCTGGGGATAAAGCTTGGCGACGTAGGCTGGGTAGTCATGGTGAGCGATCGCGTCTGGGTAAAGACAAAAGAACTTATATCGATGATGACGGCGACTGTACCGCGAGGTTGAGTTGGGCAGGTACCCGGTCTTGGATCAGCCGCAGCAGCAGAATGATGGTGAGCAGCAGCAGCGCCGAGTAGAGATCCCCACCCCAGCTTTCGTGCAGCCAGTCAAAAGCACCGTTGCGCCCCGTACCGTGAAAGTAGCTCAGCAGAGTGTTGCGCAAAATATTACCAGCGATGCAGGCAGCCACCGTCCCCGCAAAGAGCAGACCTGTTTGCAGCCGCGAGGTGTAGATTCCTGTCCAATAGACCAGCATCAAAGCTACGTAAAGACCGGTAAAGAGCATCTTCAGGCCAGCACAGTGGGGAGCCACCTCTACCGTTTGGCCGTTGATAAATAGATAGATACCTTCCACCGTTACCGGCATACCCAGCTGCACCAGCAAGAACCCTGCTAGGGAAGCAATAAACTGCTGCAGCGGCAGAATGTAAGGCTCAATCAGATAAGGCAGCTGGTTCGGCGTTGCCAAGGCTACAAGAACAAGGGGGAACGCCTGTAGTTTTAGCCCCGCAGCGGCTTTCAAACTCAGGCACAGCCCCACCAGCATGACCGGCAGCGATAGGTTCATCCAGTCGGGTAGACGGGTGAGATACATCAGGCAGGCTAGCCCTACCAGCCCTAGCCCCACGGGATAGCACCGATTGGGCAGCTCACTCCATGCTTGACGCTTGCCCCAGGCTAGGTAGGCGGCGAAGGGCAGCCCCAGCAGCCCGTGGCTAAAGTATTCGTGCTGAATGCTAATCGACTTTTGGAGCCAGCCATCGACCCAGTGCACCAGCAGCGGCCCGTAGAGGATTGCCAAGAGCGCGGCGATCGCCCAGCTAGAGAAGAGGTGACGGCGGTGAGTGAGCATGGGAAAGGGAAAGTGAGTAAGTGGGTAGGTGAGGGGGGGTGCCGGTTTTAGCGTTGTGAGATGCTTTCTCCCCTAGCACCTCACCTTTCTCATCGTTTACCCTGCTACTGTTTGCAACATACCAGGCTGTAAAACGCCAGCCGCTCGAATTGGGGAAACTGCTTCTAACATAGCGTCTACGACGTAATCGACCTGCTCAGTGGTCATGCCGGGATATAGGGGCAGGGAAAGGACTGCTTGACTGAGTGCTTCGGCCTGGGGGAAGCGGCCTAGGCCATAGCCTAGGGTGTGAAAGGCGGGCTGCAAGTGGCAGGGAATAGGGTAGTGGATGCCGGTTTGTATGCCAGCGGCAGCAAGCTGGGCCTGAAGTTGGGCGCGGCTGACCGGGCCGCTGACGCGCACAACGTAGAGGTGGTAGACATGGCCTGGGCCAGCGTCATTACGCATAGGCACGATGCCATACTGGGCGAGGGCAGCAAGACGGCGATCGTAGTGCTGCGCTAGGGCGTAGCGAGCCTGGTTCCAGATAGATAGATAAGGAAGTTTGACGCTAAGCACAGCGGCTTGCAGCGTGTCGAGGCGGCTGTTAGCGCCCTGGGGCTCGGTATGGCAGTACCTGCTGGTGGCTCCGTAGTTGCGCAGCGATCGCGCCGTCTGAGCCACCACCTCATCCCTTGTAACCAGCATGCCGCCATCCCCAAAAGCCCCCAGGTTTTTGCTGGGGTAAAAGCTAAAGGCGGCCCCCAAACCCACCGACCCAGCGGTGTAGCCCTGGCGCTGGGCGAGGTGGGCTTGGGCAGCATCTTCAAAAATAATCAGCCTGTGGCGTTGGGCCAAATCGAGCAGGCTCTGGGGTGACACCATTTGGCCGTAGAGATGTACGGGCACAACAGCGCGGGTGCGGGGGGTAATAGCCTGCCGGACCGCATTGAGATCGATTAGGGCGGTGGCGCGATCGCAGTCGACCAGCACAGGCGCTGCCCCCGTTCGCAATACCCCCATCAGCGTTGCGACAAAGGTGTTGGCGGGCAAAATTACCTCATCTCCTGCCGCAATACCGCAGGCCGCTAGCCCGAGCGCAATAGCATCGGTACCGCAGCCAACTCCGACCCCAAAAGCCGTGCCGCAGGCCCTAGAAAAATTATTTTCAAACTCTGTTAGGGCCGCTCCCAGAACAAAATCTCCCTGCGTAATGACGGCATTCATGACTCTCTGAAGCGTCTCTCGCAGGGGGGCGTGCTGCCAGGCTAAATCTACAAAAGGAATCGTCTGGGGGAACAGAAGGGTCATATGTACTCGGCTAGATCGGAGAGAATAACTGACTCACAACCGCGACAGTCATGTTCAGTTTTCCCCTCTGCTACAGGACTTTAGCGCAGGGAAGTGGAGCGCGATCGCCCCCTGCACAACGCTATTTGGGATGGGCAGAGGCCCAAATTTACGCATCTGTCTCTCAAATACAGACCAGGCGATAAACTTAGGCAGATATAGCGCTGCCTAGGCCGTCATTAGCATAGTCCCCTAAAGCCAGGTTCTACGCCGCTACATACAGCACACGCGGGCTTAATCACCCTACCCGTGACCGTACCTATGGATTTTGAAACTGCTTGCGAATTTGTGGTGCGCCAAACCCTCGGCACCAGCAAAGATCTGCCTGATACGTTTATCGCCTGCCTGCGTCAGGGAAAGCCGCCTATACCGGGGCAGGTGACCTCGCTTTTGCTAGCCCTAAAAGTGCTGTTTGAAGGCCTCAAAACTGAACCTACCCTCGATCGGACCCTTACCCAAGCGCTGTTTATCCTCTCCTACGAAAGCCGACAGCTCTACGCCCAGGGCCAAAAGACCGGAGTTACCTGGCCACCTCTGCTAGATGAAGATCTCAGACGCATTGGCAAGGCGGCGCAGTCAATTGTGTTTGGAGAATGGATGGCGTAGAGAGAGAAAGGCAGCGGGAGCGGCGGCAAGATGTTCTTGACCGGTCGCCCAGCTCGGTCGCCTACTTCGACAGTGTGTCTGAAGAGTTTTGGCTGCGATCGCTAAATCAAGATCGCCGGGACTGTCCCTAAGCTAGTTTTTTGAGTTTCTAGACCTTTAGCAAACACTTGAAAGCATCACTTACCAAAGATTTTTGAAAGTTTTCATGGTACTGACTATAGAGCGAGAAGTCTGAGCCGTCACCACCTATCTGAGACTAGTCAAGACCAGGTGCTGCCGGTAGGCTTTCCTGATGTGCGATCCAAGCAGCCCAGGCTTTTCAGGCAACCACTCGATTACGGCCTCCTGACTTAGCTCGATAAAGATTATCGTCGCTACGTTTCATCCACTCTGTCAAGCTTTCGTTGGCAAAGAGAGTGGCAACGCCTAGACTAGCTGTTACGGATTGGCCAGGAATAAGTTCGAGCTTCTCAATACCATCGCGAAGCTGCTCAGCAACACTAGCTGCATTCTGAGCATCACTGCCGGCTAAAAGAATCAGAAACTCTTCACCCCCGGTGCGAAATACTTTGTCTGTTCGACGAATTCGTTTTTTCATGAAAGCACCAACACCGCGCAGAACCTCATCTCCAGTACCATGACCTAGAGTATCATTGATTTTTTTAAAGTAGTCTAAATCCAGAGTAATCAGCGTCATGGGTATTCCCATGCGGCTATTTTGGAGTATAGCCTGCTCGAGGGTATCTTGTAGGCTAGCGCGGTTAAATAAGCCAGTTAGGGTGTCGAATAAGGCCAACTGCTCTAGTTCAGCCTGTTGCTCTGCGATAATTCTAACGATGATAACTGAAAAAATACTGACTGCAAACAGCGTTGCAAATACCCTCGTAACTAGGTAAAGCTCTAGGGTAAGCCATGATTGCGAAAAGGCTATAGCCAAAAGCAGCCCATTCGCAATCCAGGCTTTGCGCTCCGGCAGCATGAAATAAAAAGACAGAATAGCAGGGTAGCACCACAGGCAGCCAACTATTCCCTGCTGATGAATTGAACTATATAAAAAAAATAAAATAGCTGGCACTAGCCCAAACAATGTCAGCAGAGGGTAGTAACGCCCTTGTTTAACACTCCAAGCGTTGAACATGAGAATCGCTACAACAGCTAACAAAGCAGCGCCAACAAGAAGACGTCCCTGAATAAAGTGATTGATAGAGAAGGGTATCAACAAGCCAAGGGCGGTCAAGCCTATACTTTGCGTTAGCCAGCTTTTTGATCCAGAAGAATAAGCGTAGTTCTGAACGATTTTACCCATCGCCAACTCCTCAGCAGTAGTTCTTAAATTGACTTCTGGCCTAGCTCAGAACACGTAATAAATCAATCACTTGGCTGTACTGCTCTCAGATGTACGGCAACTCTCTCAAGTGATGAGCATTACACAGGACATGCTCACAGTCATAGGACTGGTAGCTTTTCCAGCCACCATGCACGGCATGGCCGCTAAACGCTGGCAAAATCCCCATCTCATTCATCGCCCCCTGACCCCGTTTGGGATGGACAAAGTAGTCCGTCAACGCCTGGGTTGAGGCCACGTGTAACCACCACAGGCGCTGATTGACGCGCAGACCGGTTTCATCAAAGTAGACGACCTCCCTGTCCTGAATCGCTTGTTGAATCCCTAGCTCTGTCGGGGCTAAAGACTCAAAACACTGCGCCCGAGCATTGTAGAGGGTGCCTTCTGAAACGCTCACTCCCACCAGATCCCGCAACACCTCACAGACCCGATTCAAGGGCAAGAGTTGGCCTTCCATCAAATACATCATCATCCCTTTGAGGCGGGGACCGTACTGCACCACCGTCTTGGCCTCGGGCGGAAACGTCCCTTGGTTCACCGGCCCACACTGGGGGCACCCTTTCACCTCGACCTGATGCTCGGTGACAACCAGGGCTATCGGCGGTAGGTCAAAGACTTGACGCGCCAAGACGTCCTCAACGGGTACCGTCGCTAACGACACCCCACACCCTGAACATTCGCCCACTAGATGCCGCTCGATTACATCGGGTTCAGGGTTCCATTCCAGGGTTTGACCGGGACGACCGGCTTGGCCGCCTGATGACTGATCACTGGGGCAGCGTAAGCTCTGGGGGCGTTTGCCAAACCCGTCCCCGGAGGGCGGTTTACTGCTATTTCGACTGTCTTTGCTTAACCGCCCTTTCAGATCCTTGACCTCAGCCTCCAAGCGCTTGAGCCGCTCCAACAACTCGGTGACTAAACTCACCACCGCCCCTTCTCCCTCGGCGTAGATGGCCCGGATCTCGCCTTCACTCAGCTGTAGGCCACGCTTGGGCTGACTCACGGTAGGACTCGCTTTCCTCGCTCTGGCTCACAATAGCTGACTCCCATGTCAATCTCAAAAAATAGAGAACTTTTTAAGCCTGAGTAGTAACTCCACATTTTTTATAGAAGGCGATCGCTTCGCTGTCAGCGACAAGCATGTGCATATGCATTCCCTCATAATGCTGGCCCCCTTGGCCACGGGCTGCGATCGCACCACCTCTCCCCACGACCCTATCTTTCGCTATACGGTTGACGGGGAGCGCCTGTACCAGTATTCTCGTTCATTAAGCCGTTCAACCCGAGCGGTGGCTACACAGAGCTCGAAAATCTTGGCGCTGCCTGAAGGTGCTTCCAACACCAACAGACAGCTAACCCCGCAAATCTCCGATGCAGATTGCGAGGCTAAGGGTATGGTACCCTAGCCCCCCCAGTTTGCACTTCGACTGCGGGTGGCTGGGGTTTTCGCGTTCTGCTTTCCTACCAAACGCAAAAGGAAACAGAACCGATGTTTGAATATCTCGAACCAGACGCCAGCGGCGCGTCTAATCATCCGCCTGCTCAAGATCCTAAGTCCCTGCCTCGCCAAGAGCGGGTGCGCCACATGCTCTATGGCAGCCTGGCGGGCATCGATCGCACCATCAAAATCCTCCATTCTCTCGGCTACGCCGACCCCAACGATTGGTCAGAGCCCATGCCCACCGACCAACCCAACCAGTGGATGGCGATACTGACCAAGATTCTGCTGATTAAGTAGCTTCTTTCAAGAAACCGGTTGCCTGTCTCAAGACCAATTCCGGCAAAAACAGTAGGCACCCGGTTTCTAATCGCAAACTGGCACATCAGTGAAGCTTACTGCGACTTCAACTTATTAGCTGCAGCCCCCAATTCGTTAAACTGGCACATCAGTAAAGCTTATTGGCACAGCGATCAAGCGTATCGACCTCACTGTGAAGCTTACTGGCACAGTTGTAAAAGGATTTTTGGGTTCCGCTAATGCTTTACCCAGCCTACTTCTACTAAGCCCTAGCTCACCAAACCCAGATAGATTGCCCAGGGCAGCAGCAAAAAGCCTGCCGCAATACCAACACCCGCCACCGCACTGGCCCCAACCACCAAAGGCCGAATGCCCTGATTTAGCAGCCCAATCGACTGCAGCGCACTCCACAGTCCGTGGCGCAGGTGAGAGGCTAGCAATACCAAAACCGCTGAGTATCCCGCTACGTAGGGCAGGTGCTGAAACTTCTCGACTACCAGCCGCGCCAAATCACGGGCGGGCTCGCCCGCCAGCTCGGTGGCGTAATAGGGGCCAAACTTGAAAGTCAGCAGGTGGGCCACCAAAAACACCGCCAGCACCAAGCCGGTGACGATCATGGTGCGAGAGCTGAGGGTTTGGTAGCTGGGGCTACCTGCTGATTGGTAGGTGCTGTAGCCCTGGGGCCGCGCCTGCCGCTTGCGCCAGAAAATCTCGATACCCACTGCGGCGTGGAGCAGCACCACCGTCAGCAGCACTAGCTCAAAGACGTAAAAGACAATTCCTAAATGCTCGATCGCGAGCGCGTAGGCGTTGTAGGCATCGCGACCCCAAAACAGCAGCAGGTTGCCCGCCATGTGGGCCAGCACAAAGCTGACCAGCGCCAGTCCGGTGGTTCCCGTAATTAGCTTTTTGCCCATCGATGAGCGATAGAACCGCAGCAGCGGCGAGGCCGGAGGCGAATCAGGGGCTGGTTTGTTATTTGGGGCCTTGAGGGTATGGGTCATCATTAATCCTGCACGCGCTCAATTTGCTCAATGACTCGGCGAATTTCGAAGGCGTCGCTAGCCTCAGGACGCTCGTAGAGGTAGCGCTCCAGATCGAGGCGGGCGTTGTCGAGCTGCCCCTGCTGATAGTTAATCAAGCCCCGATCGCGCCACTCGCCCACGGCCTCAGGATGAATCAGCAAAATGCGGTCGATGGCATCCATCGCTTTGGGCACGTCTCTATTTTGAAGATAAATCATCTTCAGGTTAGTAATCATGCGCACTAGAAACATAGCCGGGGCGATGGGCGCAAGGTGATGGGGCTCGAGCCGGGCCGCATCGCCAAACATCTGCTTCAGGCGACTGCGGCAGTCTTGCTCAAACATGATCTCCCCGCGATGAAACGGATCAACAAAGATATCCATTTCATCTACTGTCGGGCGAATCAAAAAGTGGCCCGGCACGCTCACCCCTACCATGGGGAAGCCAACGCGGTGGGCTAGCTCCAGATACACCAGCGACAGGGTAATGGGAATGCCCACCCGTCGCTCCAGCACGTCGTTAAGAAAGCTATTGCGGGGATCATAGTACTCTTCACTGTTGCCGCGAAAATTTAGTTCGCCAAACAGATAGTCGTTGACGGCACGAATAATTTTTAGCGGATAGAGATCCGCAGGCAGGCGCTGACTCAGGGTTTCGGCCATGCGATCGAGCATAGCTAGATGATCGTCAGCCTCGAGATAGGGATACTCTTCCTGGGCAATGTATAGGGCCGCCCTGGCTAAACTTACCTGGTCCGCTGGCCTCTGTAGCTCTTGGTAGAGGCGCTCTCGGGGTAGTGCAGAATGGGTCATTTAGGCGTCGTAATCCTTACCGCTGCCATAGAACAGACTGTCTTGCCAACGATGGCTATAGTATCGCTGAACCGGGGGGAGTGACTCAACTACTGGGCTGAGGGCGCGGGCTAGGGGCGCTAAGGCGCTGTATCCAGCCAGGCTGCTGTAGTGCCCTAGCCAGCTGGCCAAGGTCCTGACTCCCACCTGGGGAATAATCTTGGTCACTAAACCTGGATACTTAAGGGCTGTCACCGCTAGGGTTTTTGCCAGGGCCGGAAACTGGACTACATCCTGCAAAAAAGGCTTCAGAGTGGAGTCTCCCAGTCCGGCCATAGCGGCAAAAATCGCCGTCAGCATCGTGTTGATGTGCTGCGGTGACAGGCTTTGGTCGACACCTACGCTCATAGATTTCTGAAACAGCCAGGTCACCGACAGGTTGGGCTGATAGGGCTGAAGCGCGCCCAGGGCTGTGGAACCTAGGCGATCGCACCGCAGCGCCTCGTCAATACCATTCGTCAGCCGCTCCAGGTGACGAATCATAGCGCCAAAGCCGCCAAAGCTCAGGGGCGACTGGCTACCGCTGCTGTCGCCCACCGCCAGCGTGCGGCCCCAGGGGTAGCGCAGCGGGCTTTGCCTGTAGCAGGGAAAAAAACCAAACAGGGCGCGCTGCACCCGCAGCGCGTCTAAACTCACCTGCTGATACTCCGGCAGCAGTCGCCAGTACTCTTCAAACAGCTCTGCCAGGCTCAGCCGCCTGGGATCAGCATCCATGTAGGTGAACAGGTAGGTGGTGCGTCCGTCTCGGGCCGGAAACGCCTCCCAAAAGTACTGGCACCGGTGTCGCAGCGGCGTAAACGACACCAGCAGGTCGCCTGTGTCGTTTTGGCTAAACCCCTGGGCGCAGGTGCCCACTACTAAACACACCGCGTCGGGTTTGCCCTCTCGTGCCTGCTGCACCAGCGGCGAAAAGTGGCCCATGGCGTCGATCAGCAGCCGGGTTGTAAAGGGCGGCTGCTCTGAAGTTTGGCCCAGCGTCTTTACCAGCACGCCGTTGGAATGGACCCAAGCCGAGTCAAAGGCGGTATGCTCAACCAGCTTACCCCCCGCCTGTAAGAACTTGGCCTTGAGCCGCTCTAGCAAAGCTTGAGGATCCACGCCAACGTTGAGGACGCCCTCAACCCAGAGCGGGTCGCCATCACCAAACTGGATGCGAGCGGGGTTGTACTCTGAGGCGATCGCCTCCTCCAGTTCCTCTGCTGTCAGCAGACCCAGCGTCGTCAGGGCCGACAGCTCGCGGCGAGAGATATTCCACTCCTGCTCGCGCCCCTCGAGCACGCCACGCTCTAGTAAGGCTACCCGCCAGCCCCGCTGGGCTAGCCCAGCTCCTGCCAGAACCCCCAGGGTGCCGCCGCAAATTACCGCGTCCCACTCAACCGACTCCAGCGGAGTATCGGCGTGGTGAATTACCTGCCGTGCCGGTAAAGGATGGGTGCGATAGCGTCGCCACAGGTCGTCGGCCTGCTTGAGCCCTGAGAGGGGATTGCCCGGCAGGCTAGCGAGCATTTGTTCGGTCAGGGCCATAGTGGAATCCCGAGGGATAAGTCTCAGACTGAACGGAGCGGTGTGCTAGGAAGCGTACTTTATACGCCTAGGATAGCGACTGCACAATGGCCACCGTCAAATCAGCCGTGTCTTCATAAGGCACGGCTGCGAAGTTAGCGCCACATCCCTAATAAAAAGCAGCTCCGCTCTGGAGCTGCCGCTAGTCAGTTCAGCAACGACCGAATTTACTGACCAAAGAAGCTTTTGATCGAATCGATAATACCTCCACCAGTATCTTGAACCGCATCAGCTGCATCTTCCACAGCACCCTGCGCACGCCCTGCCTCTCGTTGAGCCCGCCCCTGGACCTGATTGCCTAGACCGTCAGTGCCGCCTGTGACCTTATTGACCTGACGCTGCGCTTTGCCGAACTCCTCTTGGGCGCGGCCCTGAAGCTGATTGGCGTTGCCAGAATCGGTCATGCGGTCAAATTCGCGCTCGGCCCGTTCCTGCACAATGTCTCCCGCCTCGTTGCCTAAGGCCGTCGCTGGAGCAATAAAGCCAAATAGGCCGGAGCCAAGGGCCAGGGTAGCTAGGCCAACACAGAGCATGCGCTGAAGCCTGGCTGCGATCGCGTTAACAGTCATAAAAAATCTCCTAAAAAAACTTGCACTGGCCGTAGGGCACAGATACTGATCTTGCCCATTTATAGTGCAGGCAGTAGCCATTAGGCATCACCCGGTGGGCAGACATGAGTGAAATTTGGCCCCAGCCTAGAGCTACGCTTCTCTTCCTTTCGACCGACATTGAAGGAACAAAGATTCGCGTCGGTTGTCGGATCACCCTTAGCGCGCTGGTCGCTTCCTTAGCCTAAAATCGTTGCAACCCAAACAGATCCGTCGCTATGCCTAACGTTATTACTCAGCACAACGGGGTGTTTGCCGACTCGGCGTTTACCCGTCCGGCTGCGGAGGCCGAGTTAACCTGCTCTATTTTGGTAGTCGGTGGTTCAACGGCGGCCTACACCACGGCACTAACCGCCCTACGTCTGAACCTAGACGTCTGCCTAGTACAGCCCCATCGAGTGGCGGGCGGCCAGTTTACGGCCCAGGCTCTACCGGCCTCCGACGATGGCGAACTGCTCCAGGCCAAAGCCGGCCTCCACACCATTGATGGCGAGCAGTTCGCGATTTCTAAGGCCCAGCGGGCCTTTCGCGATCGCCAGCGCGAGCTACAGCTCGTTGGCGGCAAAAAGGTTGCAAACCCCGGCGGCGGATGGGTCAGCCCGTTGGCAACAACTCCGGTTGTGGCGGCAGCGGCTATGAACGAGGCGCTGCTGCCCTACCTGTGGGATGGCCGCCTGACGCTGATTCCCTTTGCGGAGCCAGACCAGGTGACAACAAAGATTATTGAGGGGCGATCGCGCGTGCAGGGCGTCATCTTTCGCGACCTGCAAAAGAACCACACCTTCACTGTCAGCGCCAAAGTCACCGTTGAGGCTACCAATCTGGGCGATCTGCTAGAAGTGGGCAACATTCTTTCCCGAGTGGGGCAAGAGGCCCGCCACGAGACTGGTGAAGCCATTCTGCCCGAGGATGCCCGGCCCCAGTGTCAGCAGTCCATAACCTTTGATGTGGTTGTCGAGCACACCCCGCAGGGCAAAGGGGTGCCTATCGGCAGGCCCAGCGGATTTGAAACAGAGGGCTGGATCGGCCTTAGAGAGTTCACCAGCAATTTTTGGACCAAGCCCCAGCCTAACCGCTGGCAAAAGTGGGATTTCTTTAGCGACTTTGGCATTTTTCGGTACCGACGGCTTTTCCGCGCCCAGACCCACGACAAAAAAGTTTTCCCTGGCGACGTTTCCGTGCTCAACTGGGGC
>JBARUP010000097.1:0-5973 GCA_049645805.1 Nodosilinea sp. | reverse complement strand
GACTGAGGCCGCCGCTGAAAATGCGGCAGAGGCCTCTGCCAAAACCTGCTATAGTGCCGAAGAAATTTATGCTCTGCTGCCCCACCGCTACCCTTTTGCCCTAGTCGATCGCATCATCGATTACGTGCCCGGTAAGCATGCTATTGGCATCAAAAATGTCACGCTCAACGAGCCGCATTTTCAGGGGCACTTTCCGGGACATCCGATCATGCCAGGGGTGCTAATCGTCGAAGCCATGGCCCAGGTCGGCGGCATTGTGCTGATGCAAATTCCGGGGGTTAAGGGGCTGTGCGTGTTTGCCGGTATTGATAAGGTGCGGTTTCGCCGACCGGTGGTTCCCGGTGACCAGGTCTTGATAACTGTCGAACTGCTGGCTATGAAGCGGCTGCGGTTTGGCAAAATGCACGGTCGAGCCGAGGTCAATGGGCAGCTAGCCTGCGAGGGTGATCTGATGTTTTCGGTTGTAGAGTCTACAGCAGCTCCCTAGGGGAAATAGGTGAATAATGTGTCTACGTTGCAGTCCCTGGGTTCTGGAGGTGGGTCGTTGACTACCCTGATTCATCCCACAGCAGTGGTTCATAGGGGTGCTCAGCTACACCCCAGCGTTAAGGTTGGCCCCTATGCCGTTATTGGTGAGCAGGTGATGATTGGCCCCGGCACTGAAATTGGTGCCCACGTGGTCATTGACGGCGACACCACGGTTGGAGCGCAAAACCGAATTTTCCCAGGAGCGTGTATTGGTCTAGAGTCGCAAGACCTCAAGTATGACGGCTCTATGAGTCGGGTAGTGATTGGCGACAACAACTTGATTCGCGAGTATGTCACTATTAACCGAGCTACTGATGCCGGAGCTGCTACTTTGTTGGGCAGCAACAACCTGCTGATGGCCTACTCCCACGTGGCTCACAACTGCGTGGTGGAAGACAACGCGATTATCGCCAATTCGGTAGCTTTGGCGGGTCACGTGTACGTGGAGTCGGGGGCGCGCATTAGCGGGCTGGTAGGGGTTCACCAGTTTGTGCACGTGGGCCGGCTGGCCATGATTGGCGGTCTTAGCCGCATCGACCGCGATGTGCCACCCTTCACTTTGATCAACGGCAACCCAGCTCAGGTGCGCGGCCTCAACCAGGTAGGCCTACAGCGGGCGGGCCTGACCGCCGACCCCCAAACTTACCGAGAACTTAAGCAAGCCTACCGCATAGCCTATCGCTCAGGGGAATCGATGAAGGACGCGGTCGAAAAGCTTGACCGCAGCGGCGGTAATGATTTAGTAAGGCACTTCAGCCAGTTCTTGCGGGCAGCCCTGCAGCCCGATCGCCGCGGGCTGACCCCCGGACGGCGAATCAGTAGACACAGCGATGACGATTAGTCTGGGAGCGGCGTTACGGTGGATCATCCCAGGCAGCAACAGGTTTTTATTAGTACAGGCGATGTGTCTGGGGATTTGCAGGGGGCGCTGCTGATTGAGGCGCTGCGCGATCGCGCCCGCGATCGCGGCATGGTTCTTGACATCACGGCCCTGGGCGGTCCGCGCATGGCCAATGCCGGAGCTTGCCTAGTTGGCGAAACAACGACCATAGGGTCAGTGGGTATTTTTGAAGCCCTGCCCTACATGCTGCCCAACCTGAGGCTTCAGCGCCGGGCCAAGCAAACACTGAGCGCTAACCCGCCCGATCTGGTAATCATGATCGACAACATGGTGCCTAACCTCGCCCTGGGTAAATATCTCAAAGAGGTCTATCCCAAGGTGCCGGTGATGTACTATATCGCTCCTCAGCAGTGGGTTTGGTCTTTCTCGACTCAGGACACCAAGCGGCTGGTAGCCCAGAGCGATCGCATGCTAGCTATTTTTAAGTCCGAGGCCGATTACTATCGGCGCTTCGGTGCCAACGTCACCTGGGTTGGTCATCCTTTAGTCGATCGCTACCCCGCCCCCGCCGACCAGGCTGCCGCTCGGCAGCAGCTTGGGCTGGCACCGGATGCGCCCGTGGTCACCCTGCTGCCGGCCTCTCGTCAGCAAGAGGTTAAGTACCTGCTGCCGGTGCTGCTGCAGGCCGCGCAGATTATTCAGGCCCGCTGCCCGGGGGTAACGTTCTTGCTGCCGGTGTCGAGCCCGGCGCTACAGGATAGTTTTGAGCAGGGGCTGGCCCAATACAGCCTGCCGGGGCGGGTGGTAACCGAGAATAACCAGGCGGCGATCGCCGCCGCTGACATAGCCTTAACCAAGTCGGGTACCGTCAACCTTGAAATTGCCCTGATGGATGTGCCTCAGGTCGTGACCTACCGCATCAACCCCCTCAGCGCCCGCATCGCCCACTATTTGCTTAAGTTTGACGTACCCTACGTGTCGCCGGTCAATCTGGCTATGGACCAGCCCGTGGTGCCAGAATTTTTGCAGTGGCAGGCTACCCCCGAGGCGATCGCCGCCGCTGCCCTCACCCTGCTGCACGATGAAACCGCCCGCCAAACCATGCGATCGGGCTATGCGAAGATGCGCGCTGAGCTGGGGACACCCGGTGTTTGTCGGCGCACGGCAGATATAATTCTCGATGCTCTGGCAGAACGTCAGCCAGCAGAATTGTCCTGAAACTGTTGAAGCGCTCCCAAAGTCACTACAATTGTTATGCTTTGCCGCAAAGAGCCGGGCTGTCAGACTGGACGAAGCGGCCCGGTGGTGATAGGAGGATCCTCGTGAATATACCTGAGCTATTTGCCCGTGGCGGTATCGCCATGGTGCCGCTGCTCATACTGTCGGTTTTGGCAGTGGGCACTATATTGGAGCGCACTTGGTTTTGGTCGCGCATTTTGACCCGCGAGCGCGAGGTTTCTGGTCGCGTGCTCGAGGCCGCCCGTCGTGACTGGCCTGCCGCTGCCGACATTGCCCAGCGCTCCAGCCTACTTCCTATGGGGCGCTTTCTGTCGGCCCCCCTTAGACTACAGTCGCCCGATCCCGAAGTGTTTCGTCTGGCTCTAGAAACTGCCGCCAACGAAGAGCTCACAACCATGGGGCGGGGCGAAAAGATTCTAGAGGCCGTGATTGCCCTGGCCCCGCTGCTGGGCCTGCTGGGCACGGTACTGGGCCTAATCAATTCCCTAGGCTCTATCCAAATTAGTGATTTGGGCAGCGGTGACGCCACAGCTGGCACTTCCCTAGGCATTAGCGAGGCGCTGATCAGCACTGCGGCCGGCCTCATTATTGCGATTACGGCACTGGCCTTTTACCGGCTGTTTCAGGGTTTTGTCTTTGGTCAGGCCAAGATGTTTCGTCAGGCGGGCAGCGAGCTAGAGCTGCTCTATCGCCAGAGCTGGGCTCAGCGCCACGGAGTTCCAGTGCCCGAGCCGATTGCCCCCGCCACTCCAGTCGAGCCCGTCGCGCCACCTGAACCTCTGCCTACCACTAATGCCGCGCCCTCGACAGAGGTACCTTCACCATGAAAGTAGACTTACTCGACACTCCCTCTGAGGACGTGCGGCTGGAAATCATTCCGCTGATCGACGTTATTTTCTGCATTTTGACGTTTTTTATTTTGGCGGCGGTGGGCCTAACTCGACAGCAGGCCATTGACCTCGACTTGCCTACTGCCGAAACGGGGCAGCCGCTGCCCGGCCAGATTGGTCAAGGGGCCGATCGCCTCTATGTCAGCGTTGATGGCTTGGGCCAGGTCTATCTTGACCAGCAGCCCGTTACCCTCGATCTATTAACCGACGTGCTGATGCAGTTCACGCAGGTTAATCCGGGGGGGCTAATTGTGCTCTACGCCGCCCGCGATGCCCGCTACGAAGACGTTGTAGCGGTGTTGGACCAGCTGCGGGCGGTAGGGGGCGATCGCGTTGCCCTCGCTACGTTGCCTAGCGATACCAATCTAGGTCCAGGGGAAGCCGACCCCGAACTCGACCCTAGCGGGCTGCCCAACGGGTTTCCTCAAGTCCCCGACGGTCAAGGGTTACCGCCCGGCTTTGAGCAGCCTGATGGCATCCCACTTTCTCCTGAATCGCCGTTTCCCAGTGAGCCAGCCTTACCGCTACAGCCCACCCTTCCAGAGCAGTCTGTCCCAGAAGACAACTAAAACTGTCCAGAGATGAGTTCAATATCTTTCTTAGGATAGATGTCATCGCCTGGAGATTCCAGTTCTATGAGGGGGCCTAGGTTGGCCGATAGCTGAGCTGTTGAACTCAGAATTTGCCTGGACTACTGCATAAGAGCTGCCTGTGGAGTGCCCTAGCTTCTCTGGCTCTAGCTGTGTACTGCGTTTGTCGTGCGGCAAGCCTGGGAGCTCTAGATTTCCGGCTTTGTTTTGCTGATAGACCCTTGCAGAATATACACTTTTCAAGATTTTTAGCCTTCAGTCGGAGACGGCTAGGAAGCATTGTTTTGGCTCTAGCCGTTACCGCTGGAGTCCTGCTGCTAGGAGCCAGCCTGCGGGCTCAGCAGCCTGTTACTATCTCTTTTCTGCTGCGAGCGGTAGAGGCTGATCAGATGCAGGGGCTGGCCGACCAGTTCATGGCCGAAAACCCCGACATTCGCATCGAGATGGTGCGTGGACCCAACGCTGCTGATGCGGTCGAGAACCTCTACACCACCTCCTTTTTGCTGGGAGACTCTCCCTACGATATTCTCTTCTCAGACGTTGTCTGGATTCCTAAATTTGCCGCCGCCGGGTGGCTGCAAGACTTATCCGATCGCGTTAGCAAAGCCGACCTGGCTGATTTTTTGACGGCTGACGTTGCCGCTGGGCAGTATCAGGACGGCTTTTACCGCATGCCCTTTCGCTCAGACATGGGCATGCTCTACTACCGCACCGATCTGCTTAATCAAGCCGGTCTACAGCCTCCAGAAACCTTTAGAGAGCTAATTGCAGCTTCAGAAACCCTGCAAGATCAGACCGACGTGAACTGGGGGTTTGTGTGGCAGGGATTGCAGTACGAGGGTATAGTCACCAACTTTGTTGAAATTGTGGCGGGCTACGGCGGCTTTTGGGTTAACCCAGAAACCCTGGAGGTAGGTCTTGATCAGCCTGCTGGCGTCAAAGCCGCTGAGTTCATGAAGGGTGTGATCGATCAAGGCATTTCTCCCCCTGGGGTGACCAACTACGTCGAAGAAGATTCTCTGCGTCAGTTTGAGAACGGTAACGCGGTCTTTTTGCGCAACTGGCCCTACGTCTGGGCAGAGGCTAGCAAAGATGGCTCTCCTGTGGCTGGCAACATCGCCCTTAAGCCCATGGTGCACGCCGAGGGTGAGCAGTCTGCTGCTTGTTTAGGGGGCTGGGGGTTTGGCATTTCCTCTGCTACCCCACATCCCGAAGAAGCCTGGCGGGTAGTCGAGTTTTTCACCGGCGCTGGCCCTATGAAGGACTTTGTTACAGAATTTGCCTACGTGCCCAGTCGGCGAGCCCTGTTTACCGATCCAGAGGTGCTGGCAGTATTTCCCCACTTCGAGCAGCTGCTTAAAGTGGCCGAAACCGCTGTCCCACGACCTCCCGTGGGGCAGTACGCTCAGCTCTCTGATATCTTGCAGCGCTATCTCAGCGCTGCCATCACCGATCAAATGACCCCTGAAGAGGCTATGCAGGCGGCGGCGGGCGAGAGTCGCCGGGTGCTAGGCGTAGAAAAACTTAGAACTTAGAACATAGGGTTCTTAGTACCCTTAAACACCCACTGCTCTACTACTTGACTGACCATGACTCGAGACTACATTCGAGAACGACAGCAGCGCACCGGCTGGCTGCTGACGCTTCCGGCCCTGCTGCTGCTGCTGCTGGTCTATGCCTTTCCTATTTTGAGGGCGTTCTGGCTGAGCTTCTTCACTGAAAATCTCAGCACTAATCTAGAGCCGGTGTTTAGCGGCCTGGACAACTACGCGCTGATGGTGCAGGACGGCCGCTTCTGGCAGAGCATGCGAAACACAGCCGTTTTCACGGTGTTTACCCTAATTTTTGAATTAATTTTGGGGCTCATAATCGCCCTCTGCCTGGA
>JBARUP010000096.1:0-2959 GCA_049645805.1 Nodosilinea sp. | reverse complement strand
CCCGAGGGTTGTGCCCTCAAAGAGTCGATCGAGACCTTTTTCAAAGGACGTGCGCTGGCGCTTATTAGCAGGCGGCGGAGAAGATGGCATGTCAGCAGTCACAACGGCCTTACCCGTACTATGCGTTTTCAGAAAACAGGAACAGGGGAAGCTAGCTCCTAGCTTCCCCTAGAGGGCTAGCGTTTAGCGCACCGTAATTTCGTAGTCGGGGCTAACGGCATCAGCCGCTTCCGCTACGCGATCGCGGACGTTCTTGGGCAGAGGCACATAGCCTAGCTCGCTGGCTACTTCCTGACCCTGGTTGAGGCCATACTCGACCATGATCTCAATCGCCTTGGCTTTAGCCGGGTCGTCGTACTCTTCGTACACCATCATCCAAGTGTAGGTCACGAAGGGGTAGGAGTCGGCCCCGTCATCATCCACCACGAAGGCCCGCAGGTTGTCGGGAAGTTCCACGTTGGCTAGGGTTGACGCTGCCGATTCATCACTGGGGGTGACAAACTCGCCCGCCTTGTTCTCAATTGAGGCGAAGGGAATGTCGTTCTGCTTAGCGTAGCCGTACTCGACGTAGCCGATTGCCCCATCGGTTTGCTGAATCTGGGCGGTGATGCCTTCGTTACCCTTGGCACCGATGAACTTGCCGGTTTTAGGCCACTCTACGCTCTTGCCTTCGCCGATGGCCGACTCAAACTCGGGGGAAATGGCCACCATGTTCTTGGTGAAGACGGCGGTGGTACCGCTGCCGTCAGAGCGATGCACGAAGGTGATAGGGGTGTCGGGTAGTTCAATGTCGGGGTTATCGGCGACGATCGCCGGATCATTCCAGCTCGTGATTTCGCCGGTAGCGATACCAGAGTAGGCTTCGCGGCTGAGCTGTAGGTTATCAACCCCATCTAGGTTGTAGGCAAATACGATGCTGCCAGCGGTCATGGGCAGCATAATGGTGCCCCGAGCCACACCGTCGATTTCCTCATCTTTCATAGCCACATCGCTGGCACCGAAGTCTACGGTTTCAGCCGAGAACTGCTCAACCCCAGCGCCGCTGCCCACTGACTGGTAGTTGACCTGGAGCTCGGGCACTTCCTGGTTCAGCGAAATGAACCAGTTTTGATACAGGGGCGCGGGGAAAGATGCGCCAGCGCCAGTTAGCGCTACGTTTTCGCCCAGTGCGATCTCCTCACCATCGACGACATCACCTTCTGCAGTGGTGTCATCGGTGGTTGTGGTACCACCGCAGGCCACCACTCCAGCCGTTAAAAACAGCACAGCGGCTAAGCGCAAATCGACCTTAAGCTTTGATATTTTTTGAAGCATGATTAGACAACCATTTAACAGCTATAAAACCTTTCTCGGACCCTATCAGCAAAGGAGAGCGACCAAACCATGGACTGAACTTATCTCCTAAACAAGCTTTGAACTGGCCTGCAGCTAATTTTTCTCCATTTACCCTTAGAAGAACCGTAGCAATCCCTGCACCAGCTTAGTGATACAAGTCCCGCCTATCAGCAGAACACTACCTTTAGCTAGGCATTTACTTATGTTTACCTTGCCAAGGTAAAGAACAGGTTATTCTTTTGAGCTAAATCAACACTAAAACGAGATGCCTTAAAACAGGCTTGCAGGAACTCAAACACTCTTAGTTAAGGGATTATTAAAATTAAAAAAAGAACAGTTAAAGAAGAGCTTAAGTTTTCCTTTTCAGCGCCGCCAAGATCCAGTCTTGTTAGAAATCTATGCCGAAGCTGGGGCTGGAGTTTGCGTTAAACCTGCGCTAGATACGTGTACTGACTAAGGCTGTACTCGTAGTGTTGAATTAGC
Organism: Nodosilinea sp.; assembly: GCA_049645805.1. Taxonomy (GTDB): domain Bacteria; phylum Cyanobacteriota; class Cyanobacteriia; order Phormidesmidales; family Phormidesmidaceae; genus Nodosilinea. The sequence goes on along the minus strand of JBARUP010000096.1, from coordinate 1,141 downwards.
AGCTGCGACTCCTGCAGGGTAATTTGGCTATCCTGCAGCGCCCGCTCCGATCGCTTGCGAATATTCTCAATCATGTCTTCGGCGTTGTACTGCACGTAGCCCAGTACCTCAGTCATGGTGTCGCCCTTCACCACCTGCTCGACCTGGTAGCCTTTGGGGGTCATGTGAATGTGTACGGCGTTGGTGTCGCCAAACAAGTTGTGCAGGTTGCCCATAATCTCCTGGTAGGCTCCGCCTAGAAACATACCTAGGTAGTAGGGCTGGTCAGGCTGTAGCGGGTGCAGTTCTAAGACATGCTTGACGTCGCGCAGGTCAATAAAGGTAGTTATTTTACCGTCGCTGTCGCAGGTCAGGTCGGCCAGGGTGCCCCGGCAGCTGGGCTCTTCGTTGAGCCGATGAATGGGCAGAATGGGGAAGAGCTGCTCGATCGCCCAAGTATCGGGCATCGACTGAAACACCGACAGGTTGATGTAATAAATCGAAGCCATGCTCTGGTGTAGATCTTCGATGTCTTCGGGCACGTAGTCGGCATCGCTGACTACCGCTAGGGCCTGGCGGCAGCAGGCCCAGAATAGCTGCTCGGCTCGCGCCCGCGCCGACAGGCTGAGATAGCCAAAGTTAAACAGGCTGATGGCCTCTTCTTTGAACTGCACCGCGTCGTTGTAGAGCTCCTGCACATTGCTGGCGCTAAGGGTTTGGTAAATTTCGTAGAGCTCCCGCAGAATTACGTGGTCATGATCGTCGGGCGCTTCAACTTTCTCGTGGGAAGGGGCATCGCTGCTGCCCAGCACGTCAAAAATCAGTACCGACTGGTGAGACACCAGCGCCCGCCCGCTCTCGCTAACCAGGGTGGGCACCGGAATGTCTTTGATGCGGCAGGCCTCCTGCACCTCGGCCACTACATCGTTGGCATAGTTCTGTGTGCTGTAGTTTTTAGAGGCGTAGAAGGTGGTTTTGGAGCCGTCGTAGTCAACCGCCAGCCCGCCGCCGACGTCTAGGTAGCCCATGGCCGCGCCCAGCTCGGCTAGCTCCACATAGATGCGGCTGGCCTCCCGCAGGGCCTCTTTGACCACGCTAATGGCAGAAATCTGTGAGCCAATGTGAAAGTGCAGCAGCTGTAGGCAGTCGAGCATATCTGCCG
>JBARUP010000095.1:0-7430 GCA_049645805.1 Nodosilinea sp. | reverse complement strand
ACCTGCACGACTCGACCAGCTCTCCGGCAAAATCCCCGCAAGGTCTTTCCATGTCTCTCTTCTTTGACGTACTCAGCGCTATTAACGACCCTGACCAGCGAGGCAGCATTGACCAGCTCAGCTCGGTGATGGCTGCGGTGCAGCAGCTAGCCAACAGCCAGGGCATGAGCGCCGATCAGATGAATGCGATGCTCAATGCCCTGGGCGGTGCGCTACAGCCCGCCCTACAGGATCAGTCCACCACGCTGGGTGCAGGACAAATCGACGGCATGCTCGGTAAGCTAGCTAGAGCGGGCGGGGCCGGAGCCTTAATGGCGATGATTCCACCCCAGATAAAGCGGCAGTTGATTGAGCTGATAGCCCAAAAAAGCAGCGTTGATGTCGGCGTAGCAAAGAAAATGCTGCCTAAGCTGTTGTCGGTGGTGCTTGGGCTATTGGATATGGGCACGGCCCGATCTGGTACAAACAGCGCCAATCCGCTGCTGGGGGCGTTTCTCAATTCGGATGCACCCCACGTTACCGACCTGGGCACCGTGATCACCTACGCCGATCGCTTCCTGAATCCGCCCCAGTGATTGAGACAACTTGGCAGCGCGCGGTATACGGGCGCTGCCGCTCAGATGACGTCATACCAAATCGGATTTGGGAAACCCCTATTCGTAGGGGCAGCTGGCATTCGCCCTTCCGAATAGGGGGGTAGCCAAGCAGGATTTGGTATAACAGGCTGTCTCCCACGCTTTCCCTGGCCATAACCTCACTACAGATTCAAAAACTTTTCTAGCGCCGCCACCATAGCGGGAGGCCAGCGGCGCACGGTGCTGACCCAGTCGAGATCCTTGTAGCGGCTGTCGAGACCGACTACCGCCACCCAGTTGCTTTCGGCTTCACCACTCAGCCCCTGGCCCCAGAGGGCTGCGGTAAGGGCCGCTCGAGCGTCGGCAAAGCTGGGGTAGCGGCGGGTGAGGCTGCGAAACTGACGGATGGCTTCGTCGGCGTGGCCCAGCTGGTACTCGGCTAGGGCGGCGTTGACGCGGGCAAAAGCAAATTTGGAGTCGAGGTCTACGGCCTTTTGGTAGTCGGCTAGAGCGTCTTGCCAGCTCCCCTGCCCTGCCTTGGCATTGCCCCGGTTGTTATAGGCGGCGGCATCGTCGGGGTTGAGGGTGAGCACCTGAGTGTAGTCGGCGATCGCGTCCTGCCAGCGGCCTAGCCCTTCTAAAGCAGCCCCTCGATTGAGGTAGGGGTCGGGCTGCTCGGGGGCTAAGGCTACCGCTTTTTCGTAGTCACTGAGGGCTTCGGTGAGCTTGTTCTGGCTGACCCGCACGTTGCCCCGGTTGCTCCACAGCGCGGCTTCGTTGGGCAGGTAGTCGATTAGCTGGCTCCAGTAGCTTTCGGCTTCGGCAAACTGGCCCTGCTGAGAGGTGGTAAAGGCTTTTTGGCGCAGAGTCGCAATTTTCTGCACGGCCTGAGGCGATAGCTCGCTCTGGCTGTGGGCCCAGGCGGGCTGACTCCATCCGGTAATGCTGAGCAGGCAGAGAATAGCCGCAATGCAGCATACCGCCCGTCCTATGGGGGCATAGCGGGGTCGAGCAGTGCTGCGGGATTGTTGATGCCAAAACGCCATGGATGTCCTAACTGTCAGCTATCGATAAGGGGCGGCGATAAAGGGTATCGCACTATCCCTACTACACCATAGCGATACCACAGCGATCGCCCCTAGACAAACCCTATGTCGTTGCTGTGGCCAGCGTGGGCTAGGGCCAGCTGGTGGTATTTTTGACTGTGCTCTAGAAGTTCTAGAACCTGCTGGTCAGCGATCTGCCGTACAACCTGACCCGGCACGCCCATAACGAGCGATCGCGGCGGCACGTCCTTGGTGACTACTGCTCCGGCCCCAATAATGCTGCCTGTACCCACTCGTACCCCGTTGAGCACGATCGCCCCGATGCCAATCAGGCAGCCCTGCTCGATATAGGCACCGTGAATAACAGCCCGATGCCCGACGGTGACGCAGTCCGCTAGCACCACGGGCTGGCCAGGATCGCCGTGGAGAATTGCGCCATCTTGTATGTTGCTGTAGGCCCCTACCTCGATAGACTCCACATCGCCACGCAGCACCGCGCCGTACCAGATACTACAGCCCTTATGAAGGGTCACTTGGCCCATTACCGTGGCGTTAGGGGCCACAAAGGCGGCCATAGACAGGTCGGGCTGGGGCCAGAGAGAGGTGGAAACAACATCCATGTGAGCAAAATCTCCAGTGAAGTTTCCCAGAAAGTTGGCGAATTCAGGCCATGGGGTGTCCCAGCTGCGGAGAGAGCCCAGCTCCCAAAGGTATAATACGGCTACGGACATAGCGCAAACAGCCCGCCCTGAGGACACGCCTGGTTTCAGCTCAATGGTCAACTTTGCATTGCAGTATCCCATCTATGGGCCAGAGATTCAGTGCCCTCACTGTCGTCAGAGCATTCCTGCCCTGACGCTGACCGACACGTACCTGTGCACGCGTCACGGAGCTTTCGAAGCCAACCCCGACTCGAAAGAGCTAGTGCACCTGCAGTCAGGGCGGCACTGGCGGCAGTGGGATGGTGAGTGGTATCGTCAGCACACTCACCCCGACGGCATTCGCTTTGAGATTCACGAGGCGCTGGATCGCCTCTATACCCAGGGCTACCGGGCGACGCGGGTGATTATCGCCAAGCGCTACCAGGAGCTGGTCAGTGTCTACCTAGAGCGTAACTCGCCCTGGCGCGGACAGGCCGAAGCCGCTACCCCTCCCAAGCTCTACGGCCTGCCGGTGGAGTTTAGTCCTGCTGCCGAGAGCGATCCTCGCTGGGCCGTGATTAACTTTAGTCTGGAGAAAGAGCCTGGGGTGCCGGTGCGCTATCCTTATTTTCGTCTCTTTGAGTAGCCTTCTGAGCAGCCTGCCCGATGCTCCATCACGCGTCAATTCGCACCCAGGATATTCACCGCGCGATCGCCTTCTACGAAGCCCTGGGGTTTACCGTCCACGAGCGCTTTACCGCTGGCATTACCTTAGCCTGCTGGATGGAGGGACTGGGGGGCCGCATTGAACTAATTCAGGTGCCGGAGCCGCGCCCGGCTGCCGATGCTTTTAGCGATGAGCACTACACTGGCTATTACCATCTATCCTTTGATCTAACTGAGCTGACCCCTAATCTGCCCGGCTGGCTAGCGCAGGTGCGCCACCGGCTAGCCGAAGATGCCAGCGCCGGGGGCCTGCCGCAGGTTCTGCTGGAGCCGCAGCAGCAGATCATCGGCGATCGCGTTTATGAGGTAGCCTTTTTGGCTGATGCCGACGGACTGCCTCTGGAGTTTATTCGAGTGCTGGGCGATGTCCAATCCTGAAGGCCCTATCCCCGAGAGCCCGAGCCCTGAGCGAGGTACCCCCTTTGCAGACAACTGGGCTTACCTCAAGACCGAGCTGGCCTGGCTCGATCGCCTGCTGATGGTGGCGGTGTCGCGGCAAAAGCGCGACCTGCAAGAGCTAGACGACTTTGCCTTAACAGGTGAAGACCGGGTCACTCGCCACTGGTGGAAGGGCATCATCCACCTGCCGGGGCAGCCCAGCTACGATCAGGCCCGGCCTCCTAAGGCTCCGCGCAAGGGCGGCAGCTATGCCCAGCAAATTGAGGCTCGCATTGACGCTAGCCAGCGCCAGGGGGTGGTGCTAGCCCTGCCTCATCTGCGCGATCGCCTTCAGCTCACCCTGTTTGAGAAAAACGTGCTGCTGCTGGCCCTAGCTCCCGAGATCAACCAGCGGTTTGGGCGGCTCTACAGCTACCTGCACTACCAGCACGATGAGGCCGACTGGGATCTGCCCACCGTTGATCTATGCCTGCGCCTGCTGTGCCGCAACGACCAGGAATGGCGGCGATCGCGCCCGCTGATTGCCCCCAACGGTCGCCTGGCCAGCCTGGGCCTAGTGGAGTGGCTGAATGCTGACGATACAACCCTGCTCAGCCGTCACCTGCGCCTCACCGCCGACCTCGCCACCTACCTGCTGGCCGAAGAGCCGAACCCTGCCACCCTCGACGCCTGGGCGATCGCTCCAGTAGATGAGAGAGATACCTCTGAAGTGTCCGCTGAAAGCTGGGACAGCCTGGTGCTACCTGTCCCTCAGCTAGCTCAGCTCAAAACTGTCGCTGCCGCTGCTGGCTCCAGTATCGGCACGATGGTGCTGCTAGCCGGCCCCAGCGGCACCGGCAAAACCCTAGCCGCTAAGGTGCTGGCGGCGGAGCTAGACCTGCTGCTGGTGATTGTCGATCTGGCTACCATTGTCCCCGACGACAGCGGGACGATTGCTGAGCTAGACGATTTGGTCAATCTTCCTCCCTGTGTGCTGCTGCTTCAGAATGCGCCTCACTGGTTTGGCCGCACCCCCACCGTCGAGGTCACCCTGGTGCAGTCGTGGGTCAGTCAGCGTCGCCGTCAGCCTGGGCTGACGCTCCTGAGCAGCGCCCATCTACAGAGCGTCAAATCCTCTTGGCGACAGACCATGACCGGGGTCATTGAGCTTCCGAAACCCGCCGCCGCTGCCCGTGAGGTACTGTGGCAGCGGGCCATTCCGGCTGGCCTTTAGAAAGACCGGCGGCTGCGCTGGTCCCAGGTCGCCCAGGAACTTTCCCTAACCGGTGGTGAGATCGCCAACCTAGCTCAAACAGCGGTCACTCTGGCTCAGCAGGCTGAGCCACCGTTGCTAACCCTAGACTACTTGCACCAGGCTCTGGCGCTGCACCATCCGGAGATGAAGCTGGCAAAGCCCAAAGTCCGAAAATCGAAGCGATCGAAGCCAGCATCGTAGGGGCACAGCATGCTGTGCCCCTACGATGAACTGGGGTATTCTCTAACGTCTAGATTTCAGCTACGGCGCGCTCAACCAGCCGACGAGCCAAAGTTTGGGTGCCCGTATGCTCGTAGTACTTCACCGACATATCCAAGAACGCGCCTAGGTAGTCGAGCTTACCCTTAGACCCCTCAATAAAGCCACCTAGGTTGTCAACCAGGCCGCTTTGGGTGATGTTGTGGTCGCTTACGAAGCGGTCCATCCATCCTTTGGTTGACTCAAAGCTCTCGGTCATGAAGGCCAGCTTGTGCTTAGAGTCACGACCCGGAATTTCGTTCTTAATGCCTTTAAAGGTTTGGTTGTTGTCTAGGTCACTGGCTCCCATTCCCTTAATAGCGTTGAGCGCCTTGGATGAAAAGTCGGCTCCTAAAGGAATAATGCCGTCAAAGCTGACCAAAGCCGCCATGCGAATCAGGGACTCGCTGCTGTAGTCACCTAGGGCCGCGAGAAAGTCGCCTAGGCTGTCGCCGGGAATGCCGCTAATCTTGCAAAAGGCGACCACTTCAGCTACCAGCTTTACAGCAAGATCGATGGTTTGAGCTTTTTCGGGCTTGGGGGAAAGATTTTTGAGAAAGCTCAGAAATGTATCCTGGCCAATACGGTTGGCGAGCGCTGCTGCACCCAGCAGCCCTGACGCCGAGTCGACGGTTTCGTAGAGCCAGAGAGCAGTTTGGTAGCCCTGTTTCTTGTCGTTAAAGAGCGTAATTGCGCGCTCGCCGATGGTTTGAATCATCACCCCATCGGTTTCGCCGGTCACGGCCTTGATGGTTTCGTCAAAGCCAACGAAATTATTCCACTGACCGGGTACGACAGTGTCGAGGGTTTTGAGTGCCCGCACGGTCAGGCCCCCAGTCGGAAGCTTGTCCACAATTTCGTAGATCTTTTTGCTCACAATTTACTCCTAATTGCGGTGGTCAAGGGTGTTGCGTATCGTGCTTGCTCTCTAGAAAGCGGGCTGGAGACTAGGAGACAGGCTCGGTGCCTGAACCTTAGGAGATTGGGTAGCCTCTTTAGATTTGCGAGCGCCGAATATGGGTATTCTGGGACGCGCCGCCGTGGGTTTGTCGGCAGAGTTAATGGCCCCTTGCAGCTGGGCCAGACCCTTGAGGTCGAATTTTTGCAGCCAGGTCACCCGGTCTTCCTTTGTAAATGAGGAATCACGGGAGAGTACTTTAACCTGATAGCGATCGTTCACAAGCACCCCGGTTGTGGTGCTACCTTGCTCTACTGACGGGAAGCCGTTCACCGTCTCGGTGGCGCTGCTGTACTTTCCAGCTGCGCCAGTAATGCCGGTTGTATCGCTAATGGTGAGCATGGCCATGGTTTTGCCGTCCTGCTGGAGTTTGTACTCAGCGAAGCCTTTCTTCTCCTGGTAGGGGACAACACTGTAGCCGCCCTGGCCATCAGGGAAAAACTTGTTGAAGGTGCCGCCCTTTTCAGCTTGTTTATCAACGGCTGTGGGAGACCCAAAACCAGTTGTGTCTTCTTGCACTTGGTCGTATTTAGACGGAGCCGAGGTACAGGCGGTAACCAGCAGCACTAAGCACATCATCAGAGGCGCTAGCCGCCGCAACCAGCGGGTAAAATTCATGGGACTCTCCTTTACAAGCAATTTTACAGACAAACTATGGCACGGTCTCAGAGGGTTTCGACTCACTCTTAAGCCCCATTCTCGACCGTGACACAGCAGTATAAAACTTCCGCAAGCAAACGTTATCTCTCGCCGGAGAGTATTACAGGCCTAGACAGGCGACTGGGCTATGCCTCCAACACTCCGTAGCTGAGGGCTAAATTCCCAGGGCCGTTTTGAATTTCGACAGGGCAGCGGCTTCGGCCTCACTGACTTTCGTGCTGCCGGTGCCAAACAGACCCTTGCCGGCGGCTTCGGCTACGGCAGCACCGCAGTTATAGATAAACTGCTTATACTCCGCTACTTCGGCTTCGCTGGCTTTGCCGGCAACTAGGGCTAGAGCCGCGTTGATATCGCCGATCGCCTGGTCGATCATGGCCCCCGACTTGACGTCTTCGGGCTTAACGTCGGGCTTGTCGAACTTGACGTCGCCGCTTTTAAGCGTCTCCTCTGAAAAGGCGGCCTGAATGACAGAGTTGGTAGGGTATTTTTGAGCCGCCCCGGCGATTTGCTTTGACATGGCGGCAGCCTCAATAGCCGTAGAGACAATGCCCATATCAACCATGGCGACCGATAGTCCAGTCATCATGGGGGCTTTCACTAAGGTTTGCAGTTCGGTCGGGGTATAGGTATTCATAGCTGACCTCTCAAAGGATGTACATCAACATATCAACAGTCTGAACGGCAAGCCGTAACGATCAGAAGGCTGAAAAACTGGGTGGCCAGAGGGGAGATTAGGGGTTGCAGTAGGGGCACTGGCTGGGGTCAGCGGCGGGGGGCGCGCCGGCCTCGGGGGAACTCTGCTGAAACTGACAGTGCTGGCACTCGTAGAGCACCGAAAGCGTCAGCAAGGTGGGGGTACCGCACTGACTACAGGGTCGCCCCGGAAACCGCTTGGCCACGGTAAACCCTGGGTAGTTACAAGTAGGGCATACC
>JBARUP010000094.1:0-17180 GCA_049645805.1 Nodosilinea sp. | reverse complement strand
AGATATGGACTCGGAGAATGCCATCGTCGCCTCTTGCAGGTTTTAAGCACGCCCCGCCTCGCACGGCGCGCTGCAACACTTGTTTACACAGGAGTATTCTAACCCAACTCCTCTGTGAAATGCCCGTGCTAGAAGCATTCATCACCTAGCCCAATCGCTATGACTAGAAGCTAAAGAACTCGCTAGCTGTGGTCTACCTAGCGAGCCCTTCCAACTGTTCTAAAGCTTCACTTCAATATCAACCCCAGCCGGCAGATCCAGCTTCATAAGGGCATCAATTGTCTTGGAGGAAGGCTGATAAATATCAATAATTCTGCGATGGGTACGGCTCTCAAAGTGCTCACGTGAGTCTTTATCTACGTGGGGCGATCGCAGCACGCAGTAGATTCGACGTTTTGTCGGTAGCGGAATAGGGCCAATAGCTGTAGCGTTGGTGCGGTTGGCGGTGTCAACAATTTTTTCGCAGGACGTGTCAAGCAGTCTACGGTCAAAAGCTTTCAGGCGAATTCGAATTTTCTGTTGCTGAATAGTAGCCATAGGTCAAAGGATAAATTGTCAAGGTACAAAGCGAGAGCAGGAGCTAGAGAAACAAGACAGGAGCAAACCCTCTATTGGATCGCTCCTGCCTTACAGAAATCAGCGCCACACTACTTGAGAATTTTGGAAACCACGCCCGCTCCCACGGTGCGGCCACCTTCACGAATAGCAAAGCGCATTCCCTGCTCAATAGCGATAGGGTTGATGAGCTCTACGGTCATCTTAATGCGATCGCCAGGCATGACCATCTCCGCATCGGTACCATCATCAGCGGTGAAGGCTACAATGCTGCCCGTTACATCGGTAGTGCGCACATAGAACTGAGGCTTGTAGCCAGGGAAGAAGGGAGTGTGGCGACCACCCTCTTCTTTCTTCAGAATGTACACCTCGGACTCAAACTGAGTGTGAGGTGTAATGCTGCCCGGCTTAGCCAGCACCATGCCGCGCTCAATGTCCTCTTTTTGCACACCACGCAGCAGAAGACCTACGTTGTCGCCAGCCATTCCCTCGTCTAGAGTCTTCTGGAACATCTCCACCCCAGTCACGGTGGTGTTGCGGGTGTCGCGAATACCAACTAGCTCAACGGTTTCACCAACCTTGACCTTGCCGCGCTCAATCCGTCCGGTGGCAACCGTTCCCCGACCGGTGATAGAGAACACGTCCTCAACCGCCATCAGGAAGGGCTTGTCGATGTCGCGCTCAGGAGTAGGGATGTACTCGTCAACGCTGTCCATCAGGGTCAAAATCTTGTCGACCCAGTCGTTATCACCACGCTTGGTTACAGGAGTAGAGGTCAACGCTTCTACAGCCATCAAGGCGGACCCTGAGGTGATAGGGATATCATCACCAGGGAAGTCGTAGGAGCTGAGCAATTCACGAACCTCTAGTTCAACTAGCTCTAGAAGCTCTTCGTCGTCAACTTGATCCTGCTTATTCAAGAACACGACGATACTAGGTACGCCGACCTGCTTCGCTAGCAGAATGTGCTCGCGGGTCTGAGGCATAGGACCATCTGCAGCAGAGCAAACTAGAATGGCACCGTCCATTTGAGCCGCGCCAGTAATCATGTTCTTCACGTAGTCAGCGTGACCGGGACAGTCTACGTGGGCGTAGTGCCGACTGTCGGTCTCATACTCTACGTGAGCCGTATTGATGGTGATACCCCGAGCCTTTTCCTCAGGAGCAGCGTCAATCTCGTCATACCTACGAGCCTTGGCACCACCCGCAGCTGCTAGAGCCATGGTGATAGCAGCGGTCAAAGTAGTTTTGCCATGGTCAACGTGACCGATGGTGCCGATGTTGACGTGGGGTTTATTGCGTTCAAACTTTTCGCGTGCCATTTTACGTTACGTGTCCTTTCCTTTCTAAGCGTTCCCAGTGTTTTTAGAGATAATGGCCTCGGCCACGTTTCGAGGAACCTCGCCGTAGTGGCTAAACTCCATCGAAAAAATGCCCCGACCCTGCGTTTTTGAGCGGATGTCGGTAGCATAACCAAACATCTCAGCTAGGGGAACATGGGCTGTAACCTTTGCAACGCCAATTTCTGTTCCCATACCCTCGATCTGGCCCCGGCGGGAGTTTAGATCGCCCATGACGTCACCCAGAAAATCCTCTGGAGCTTCAACCTCGACCTTCATGATCGGCTCTAGAAGGACGGGGGACGCCGTCAGAACGGCTTCCTTCATCGCCATTGAACCGGCAATTTTAAAGGCCATCTCTGATGAGTCTACATCGTGATAAGACCCATCGACCAGAGTAACCTTTAAATCGATCACCGGGTATCCAGCTAGGATACCAGATTCGCAGGCCTCTTTCATGCCCTGTTCGGCGGGAGAGATATATTCTTTTGGAATTGTACCTCCCACAATTTTAGACGAAAAACCGAATCCGCTGCCCTCTTCAGTGGGTTCAACGCCAATGACTACGTGACCATACTGCCCCTTACCGCCGCTCTGGCGGATGAATTTGCCTTCAGCGGTCGTAGGTTTGCGAATTGTTTCTCGGTAGGCTACCTGGGGAGCGCCAATGTTAGCTTCCACCTTAAACTCTCGCAGCATGCGGTCAATCAGGATATCGAGGTGGAGCTCGCCCATACCCGCGATTACAGTTTGGTTGGTCTCAGGGTCTGTACTAACCCTGAAAGTAGGATCTTCTTCGGACAGGGACTGCAAAGCCTTAGCTAGTTTGTCCATGTCCTGCTTAGTTTTGGGCTCCACGGCCACTGAGATGACTGGCTCAGGAATATAGAGTGATTCCAGCACGATGGGGCTGGCCGGGTCGCAGATGGTGTCACCAGTGAAGGTTTCTTTTAGGCCAATAGCGGCTCCGAGATCTCCCGCCCGCAGCTCGTCAACTTCAATGCGATCGTCGGCCTTAAGCACAATTAGACGAGAGATGCGCTCTTTTTTGTCTTTGGTGGCGTTGTAGATATAGCTACCCTTATTCAGCACGCCTGAGTAGACCCGAACAAAGGTCAGTCGCCCGTAGGGATCAGCCATGATCTTAAAGGCTAGGGCCGCTAAGGGGGCATCATCACTAGCGGGACGCTCAGCTATATCACCATTGGGCAGCTGACCCTGAATCGGCGGCACCTCAGTCGGGGAGGGAAGATAGTCGACAACCGCATCTAGCAGGAGCTGAACGCCTTTGTTTTTAAAGGCAGAGCCACACAAGACTGGAACGATAGTACCCTGGATGGTGCCCTGGCGCAGCGCGGTCATGATCTCTGGGGTAGTGAGCGGCTGCCCCTCGAAATATTTTTCCATCAGAGCGTCACTGGTCTCGGCGACTGCCTCAACCAGCCTGGCTCGATATTCTTCCACTGTCCCTAGAAAGTCGGGAGGAATTTCGGTATCTTCGAAGGCTTGGCCTAGGTCGTCGTGATAGATGCGGGCGCGCATAGCCACTAGATCAACGACGCCCCCAAAGTTACCTTCAGCACCAATAGGGAGCTGTACCGGTACGGCATTGGCCCCCAGGCGATCGCGCAGCTGACCGCACACCTTTAGGAAATCAGCCCCGGTGCGATCCATTTTATTGACAAAGGCAATCCGAGGCACGCTGTAGCGATTGGCCTGACGCCACACTGTTTCTGACTGGGGCTGCACGCCGCCCACTGAGTCAAACACAGCGATTACGCCGTCTAGAACGCGCATTGAGCGCTCAACTTCAATGGTGAAGTCAACGTGACCAGGGGTATCGAGAATATTGATCTGGTGATCGAGCCAGGTCGTGCTGATGGCCGCTGCGGTGATGGTAATACCGCGCTCTCGCTCTTGCTCCATCCAGTCAGTGACGGCAGTACCGTCGTGCACCTCGCCAATCTTGTGGACAATACCAGAGTAGAAGAGAATCCGCTCTGTAGTAGTGGTTTTGCCAGCGTCAATGTGCGCAGCGATGCCAATGTTTCTAACCCGCTCAATGGGTGTTATTCGTGCCACAGGTCACCTCCTTGCCACGCTATAGCTAGCTGTTTCAATATGCTAGAACACATTTATTGTAGAAAGCAGAAACAGCGATCGCCAGTGTCAATGTCCTAAAGCAATGTTGGGCACGCTCGTCCTGCAGGCTTAGTAGCGATAGTGAGCAAAAGCCTTATTCGCTTCTGCCATCCGGTGAGTTTCTTCACGCTTGCGGACGGCTCCACCAGTTTCGTTTGCGGCGTCCATCAGCTCATTAGCCAGCCTAATAGCCATAGACTTGCCAGGACGCTGACGCGCGAACTGAGTCAGCCAGCGCAGCGCCAGCGCCACGCTCCGCTCTGAGCGCACTTCCATCGGCACCTGATAGGTCGCGCCACCAACGCGACGGGCTTTGACTTCCACTAATGGCGACGCGTTGCGCACAGCCCGCTCAAACACGTCTAGAGGATCGCCGCCGCTACGCTCCTTGATAATTCCAAAGGAGTTGTAAATGATTTTGTCCGCCAGGGATTTTTTGCCGCTAGTCATCAGGCGACGGCTCATCATGGTAATGAGGCGGCTGTTGTAGACAGAATCAGGCGGGATCGGACGCTTTTGAATGACTGTGCGGCGAGACATGATCTATATTCCAGTAGCTATAAGGCTGCGTAGCTGAACAAAAAGGTACTCAAAGAGTGCTTAGCTTAGAACAAATGATTGGGTAAGCCTGAAATCAGAGAACACTGGGGCTTAGCTGACACACCAGGATAACCCCCTGGCGCTCTGACTTGAGCAATTGATGCTCACTGTGCTAAAGCAAACTAGTTCTAAGACGCTTTCTTGGGACGCTTAGCCCCGTATTTAGAACGGCTCTGGCGACGGTCTTTCACGCCAGCAGTGTCAAGAGTGCCGCGAATGATGTGATATCGAACCCCAGGCAAATCTTTAACCCGCCCTCCACGAATCATGACTACAGAGTGCTCCTGTAGGTTGTGCCCGATGCCAGGAATATAGGCCGTGACCTCAAACCCGGAGGTCAATCGAACCCGAGCTACCTTCCGCAGCGCCGAGTTTGGCTTCTTAGGCGTAGTCGTATACACACGAGTACAAACCCCCCGTCGCTGGGGACAGCTCTTCAGAGCAGGGGACTTGGTTTTTTTGTCGGCTTTTTTACGCTCGCTCCGGATGAGCTGCTGAATCGTGGGCATAGGAGGCTTGTTATGCTACGGCGGGTGGACTTCAAGTTTTCACAAGATCTAATCCTAGCACTTTGAATTAGCTTTGGTCAAACGCGATCGCGCTGAACGAAAGCGCCTTTGGCTAGCCAGTTGGCAGCCCACCTGTGCAGTCTTGAGTGACGACCGCGTCAGCGCTAAGTGAGAAGGCACTGCCGCAGCCGCAGGTACGCTGGGCTATAGGATTAGTAAAGCGAAAACCTCCCCCCATCAGGTCCTCAGCATAGTCGATAGTGAGGTCTTCGATCAGGTCTAAGGCTTTTGCCGCCACCGCTAGGCTGATATCGTCGCAGGGGATCGCAACTGCGGTGGCGGCAGCTTCAGGAGGTTCAGCTGTAAGCTGATAGGTCCATTCAGCGCAGCCGCCCGACGCCAGGGAGAGGTAGGCTTGGGGCCGCTGATGACCACTGCTAGCTTGCCGAGCTAGCAGCCGCTGAATTTCCTGGACGGCGGCGGGGCGAATGTGAATCATTGACGCTGATAACGGAAAAACGGCGATAGTGCTGAGCTTATCACTATCGCCGCAGGCTATTGAAGCTTGTTATGCGCTGCAAACGAAACTAAGCAGAAGGAGACGGCCTAGACTGCTGCGGCGCGAGAGTAGTCATCTTGAAAGCGAACAATATCGTCTTCGCCTAGATATTCGCCGTTTTGTACCTCAATCAGCACTAAGGGAATAACGCCCACGTTTTCTAGACGGTGCTGAGTGCAGGGAGGAACGTAGGTAGACTGGTTGCTGGAGAGCAGAATTTCGTTGTCACCACAGACCACTTTGGCAGTACCAGAGACAACGATCCAGTGCTCACTGCGGTGATGGTGCATTTGCAGGCTGAGGCGATGGCCCGATTTCACTTCTATGCGCTTGATTTTGTAGCCACGCCCTTCTTCTAGCACCGTGTAGCAGCCCCAGGGACGCAGACCTGTTTCGGTAATTTCTTGGGTAATTTCTTTACCGTTGCTGGTGGCCAGTGCCAGCGCAGCGGGCTGAAGCGACTCTTCCAGTGTTGGCATAGTGATAGTTCTCCTAGAACTTGAAGTTTAGTACTGCGCCGAAAAAGGCGACTCAGGGACCGCATTCTTAGAAGGGTACCCATTATTGTGAGACTGTTGCTTAAGGCTGAAGACTTTGCCGCGCCAGCCCGCAGGCTAATGCGGCATTTCTTCAGACAATATTTTAACAATGGCAGCTGAGTAACTAAGGGTTCTCAGCGGTTAGAAAGGCTAACTATACAAAGTCTTTACACCCTGTTTTTGCATGTCAAGAAACGGAGAGCAGGTATCCTGCTAAAAAGTGACTGTCTTAGAGGCATGACTTAAGCCTTGAAATCCAGGCCTGAGGCGTTATAGGCCTGGATTCGCAAGTTTTTGTTGCTTCAGATTGGATAAGGCCCGCTGGCGTTTAAGCCCCGCGACTTTTCCCTATGTTCTAGCGAGGAAAGAGCCCAATGCCGTTTTGAACCCGAGCAGCGCTGCGGGAAGAACGATTGATCAACCGCCCACCGAGATACAGGCTGGCCGAGCTGCCGCCGTCGAGATTGAGGGCGCTAGTTGTGCCTAGCTGAAGCATAATCTGGGCTAGCTGGTCGAGCGTAGGGCCAGGGCCTGTGGGGCTGTGGTGCACGGCGACAAGCAAAATCTCACCCGTGGCGGTGGTGCCAATGGCGCTGCGAGGGGCGGCTTGGGTGGCAAAGGCGCTGCCGAACTGCTCCAAGCCAGCATCTAACACAAGGGCGCGATCGCGCACTAGCAGCGGTCCCCCCCCCATTAAATTAGGAAAAGGAGCCATGGTAGTGGGCAGCGGCTCGGACGCCAGGGAGATCGACTGACCCGGGGATAGCGCCTGGGCCGCCGTGGCATAGGCGCGCAGGGCTAGAAGATAGCCATTGGCAGGAATAGGCAAACCTGCTGTGCCCAGGGTACTGGCGGCTCGCTGGTTAATGACCACGCCATCTACAACCGTAACCACAGTCTCGCCCTCTAGAACTGGTCGGTAGATTGGCCCCCAGGCAGGGGTGTAGAGGCCGATGCCGGCCTGCACGTAGCCGCTGTTGATGGCCTGCACCGGAAAGGCTTGACCACTAGCGGTAGTGAGGGTTTGTTTGAGGGCTAGGCGCTCCATGCGCACCTGGCCCTGGTCGTTCCAGCCGACGACGCCCCGGCTAAGAATAGGCCCTGAAAGCCACTCATTGTTGGCGCGCACGGCTCCTAGCGGATACTGGTTGTTGCGGTTGAAGAAGCCGGCATTGATGGCGGCGGCGGCCTGCCAACGCTGGGCAATAGCCGTTAGGGGAGCCGTTCCGACCGCTGTGGTGGGGTCGGTCCAGATCGGGCGCAGAGTAACCAGGGTCGGGTCGATCTGTAGCCAGTAGACCGGAAACGGCTGTCCGGCAGCGGTGACGTATCGCTGCTGCCAGCGCACACCGGTAGCCCAGGCAATGCTGTGGGCTGGCAGGCTATCGGCACGAATATCGATCACCACCTGGCTGGCTCGAGTCGTCAATCGGGGTGGATGGCTAGTGCTGGCCTGAAGGCTCATGCCGCCAACGATAGGGGTGATCGTGACTGCGCCTAGGTCAGCTCCGGCGGGGGCGGCGATCGCTCCTCTAATCACGCTTTCACTAGCAGTCGCCCCTAGCATCAGCGTCAGCGTATCGGCGCTGTCGGCCAAACTGGCTGCTGCCGGACCAGATAGGTCTAGAATCAAGCGCGCGCCGCCAGGCTGCGCTTCTCGGCGCACGGCGAGCACCTGAGCCGGAGGCGTGGTGATGTGTAGAACACCCTCCTGGGGCCGCACCTGCCAGCCGTGGCGCTGCGCCAGGGGCGCGATGTCAAGGTACCGATAGCCACCGTGAACCCAGGCGCTTAGATCTACGGCCTCGCTGGGTTCGGTAAACCACTGCACTGGCTGCCGACCGGGCTGGCTGCTGCTGAGTAGAGAAGCCCCTAGCTGATCGGTCATGCCATAGTCAGCTAGGCCAATTTGACCGTTATTGACCATCCAGGGAACGGCAGATTGAGCACCGTTGATAACTAGGGTCTGACCCTGGGTACTCGCAACGGTGGCCTCAACGACAGGGGAGGGTGAGGCCAGCACCGGGCTGATTCCCAAGGTATTGGCGAACAGCGGAGCGATCGCCCCCAGCAGACCTAGCACAATCCACCAGCTTGTGGCCCAGCGATCGCCCCGGCGAGCTGGGTAAGGGGAGGCCGAGCCTGACAATTTGGCCATGGGATAAATGAAGTTAAAGGGTATTAGGGTGTCAATCAGTTTTAAATATTTTCAAGCGCAAATAGGGGCGCACAGAGTTCTTTAGGCATGATTTGAGCACCGTTTTGAAGCAATTGATACCATTGCGGCGGCTTAATTTTAAGAAGCTGTATCTGTATATTGGGTCTGGGGTTTGTAAACTACTGATAAAGTCTGTAAATTACAGGTAAAGCGCAGCAAGCGCTAACGATTTCTTGGCTAGGGGCGATCGCCCCTGGCTTTCTTAGCTCAGGGCACAACGGGCTGGTTTAGGTGCAGGAATGAACCCAGGTTTAGGCTGGGTTACCAAGTGTCTAGGCCAGGTCAAGCCAGCTAGCTACTGGCCGGGTTTCTTGGCCCCGTACGCAGTTTCAGTACTCGGTGCAGGCTTGCTATAGGGCAGTACCGCTAGTCTTTCCGGCAAACAGTTTTTCGATCGCGACTTCTTACTCACTCCATGGGACGTATACCTGTGAATCAATCTTACCAACCCCTGCAGCACAATCCTTCTGAGTGGCCAAACTGGGGTCCAAAGTCCTTGGTTGAAGAACGTGACGCCTGCGGCGTGGGCTTTCTAGCCGATCGCCAAAACCGCTCCAGCCACGATTTGGTGTCGAAAGCGCTAGTCGCCCTTGACTGTATGGAGCATCGGGGGGGTTGCTGTGCCGATCAGGATTCTGGCGACGGGGCTGGGGTGATGACGGCGATTCCTTGGGCGGTGCTAGACCGCTGGGCAAAGGAGCAGAAGCACGACTCGATTGATCCCGATCGCAGCGGTGTGGCCATGATGTTTTTGCCTAACCAAGAAGCTGCCGCCGACTTTGTGCGCAACCTGTTTAACCAGGTGGCTCAAGATGAAGGATTTGATGTTGTGGGCTGGCGCAGCGTGCCGGTGCGCCCGGAGGTGCTAGGGCCTTTGGCAAAACAGTACCAGCCCCAGATCGAGCAGCTGGTTGTAGCTTCCAAAACGGCAGCTGGCGAGGAGCTAGAGCGGCGTCTTTACCTGATGCGGCTTCAGGTACTGCGTCGGGTATCCCACACCGTGGCGAGCCCTGGCACGTTGGCTCCTCACCTTGTCACTGAGCTAAAGGACTTTTACGTGTGCTCCTGCTCGTGTCGCACCATCGTGTACAAGGGCATGGTGCGATCGGCTGTGCTGGCGGCTTTCTACGAAGACCTGCGTGACGCTGACTACGTCAGCTCCTTTGCTGTATACCACCGCCGCTTTAGCACCAATACACTGCCTAAATGGCCTCTGGCTCACCCTATGCGGCTGCTAGGCCACAACGGCGAAATCAATACCCTAGTGGGCAACATCAACTGGATGGTAGCTCGCCAAGCCGAGCTATATCACCCAGTTTGGGGCGATCGCTTCGATCTTTTGAAACCTATCGTCGATGCTGAAAACAGCGACTCTGCCAACCTCGACAACGTCATGGAGCTGCTGGTGCGATCGGGACGTTCGCCCCAGGAAGCGCTGATGATACTGGTGCCCGAGGCCTACAACAACCAGCCCGCTCTAGATGCTTACCCTGAGATCACCAGCTTCTACGAATACTACAGCGGTCTGCAAGAGCCCTGGGACGGCCCAGCGCTGATTGTGTTTAGCGACGGGAATCAGATCGGAGCAACGCTGGATCGCAACGGTCTGCGCCCGGCTCGCTACGTGATTACCAAAGATGACCTTTTGATGGTGTCGTCGGAGGCGGGCGTGCTGAATGTTGCTCCCGAAGAGGTCATCGAGAAAGGGCGTCTCGGCCCTGGCCAGATGATCGCGGTAGACCTAAACGGCCAGGAAATTCTCAAGAACTGGACCATAAAGCAGCGGGTTGCTGCTCGACAGCCCTACGATCAGTGGCTCACGCAGCGCACCAGGATTCAGCCTCAGCTGTTTGCCGAGCAATCTCTCTATGCCAAAGGCGACCTGCTGCGTCAGCAGAGCGCCTTTGGCTACACCGTCGAAGACATCGACATGATCATTCAGGATATGGCGGCCCAGGGCAAAGAGCCAACCTACTGCATGGGCGACGACACCCCCCACGCCGTGCTGTCGGCCAAGCCGCATCTGCTCTACGACTACTTCAAGCAGCGCTTTGCCCAGGTAACGAACCCAGCCATTGACCCCCTGCGGGAGCGCCTGGTTATGTCGCTCGGCACCCAGCTAGGCGGCCAGGGTAATCTGCTTGATGAGCAGCCCGAGTACGCTCGTCTGCTGAAGCTAGACAGTCCGGCTATCAACGAAGTAGAGCTGGAGCAAATCTATGCTTCAGACTTCGCTACGGCCACTCTCTCAACGCTGTACTCCATTACTGATGGCCCCGGCGGACTAAAGCAAGCCGTGGAAGCCCTGTGCGATCGCGCCGATGAGGCCGTCAAGGCGGGCAAGACTATTTTGGTTCTCAGCGATCGCGTCGATGACCAGGGCAGATCCGTTCCCCTCTCGGCGGAAACCAGCTACATTCCGCCGCTGCTGGCCGTAGGAGCCGTGCATCACCATCTGATTCGTAACGGACTGCGAATGCGATCTTCCCTGGTGGTCGACACCGCCCAGTGCTGGAGCACCCACCACTTTGCCTGCCTGATTGGCTACGGGGCCAGCGCTATATGCCCCTACCTGGCTCTAGAGTCGGTACGTCACTGGTGGTCTGATAGCCGTACCCAAAAGCTGATGGAGACCGGCAAGCTGCCGGTGACAACCCTCAACGGAGCCCAGGACAACTACCGCAAGGCTGTGGATGCGGGTCTGCTAAAAATCCTCTCGAAGATGGGCATTTCGCTGGTTACCAGCTATCGAGGAGCGCAGATCTTTGAGGCCATCGGCGTTGGCCCCGATCTCTTGGATCTGGCATTTCGAGGCACTGTCTCTCGACTGGGGGGAATTTCGCTGTTCGACCTAGCCCAGGAAACGATTCAATTCCACCAGCGGGCGTTTCCGGAGCTGACAATCAAGCGCCTGCAAAACATGGGCTTTATTCAGTCGCGGCCCAGCGGGGAGTACCACATGAACAATCCCGCCATGTCCAAGCTGCTGCACAAGGCGGTCGCCGATCGCCAGTACAACCACTACGAACTCTACCGCGCCCAGCTTGAAGACCGCCCTCTCAGCGCCCTGCGGGATCTGCTTGACTTTGAGAGCGATCGCGCCCCCGTCGACCGCGATCAGGTGGAATCGGTCGAAACTATCATGCGTCGGTTCTGCACCGGAGGAATGTCGCTAGGGGCGCTATCCCGAGAAGCCCATGAGGTGCTGGCAGTGGCCATGAACCGAATTGGCGGTAAGTCAAACTCCGGCGAAGGAGGTGAAGACCCGGTGCGGTTTACGGTGCTTTCGGACGTAGATGCTGAGGGCAATTCCCCTACCTTCCCTCACCTGCGGGGACTCAAAAATGGTGACACCGCCAGCTCGGCTATTAAGCAGGTAGCCTCAGGCCGCTTTGGGGTTACTCCTGAGTACCTGATGCAGGCTGGCCAAATTGAAATTAAGCTGGCCCAGGGAGCTAAACCTGGGGAAGGGGGCCAGCTGCCCGGCAAGAAGGTCAGCTCCTACATTGCTATGCTGCGCCGATCAAAGGCCGGCGTGGCGCTGATTTCGCCGCCGCCCCACCACGACATCTACTCTATCGAAGACCTAGCCCAGCTCATCTTTGACCTCCACCAGATCAACCCCCAGGCCGGGGTCTCGGTGAAGCTGGTGTCGGAGGTGGGTATCGGCACGATCGCAGCCGGTGTGGCCAAGGCCAACGCCGACGTGATTCAGGTGTCGGGGCACGATGGCGGCACTGGCGCTTCGCCGCTCAGCTCTATCAAGCATGCCGGGGTGCCCTGGGAACTAGGCCTCACTGAGGTGCACAAGGTGCTGATGGATAACAAGCTGCGCGATCGCGTCACCCTGCGCGTCGACGGCGGCCTCAAAACCGGCTGGGATGTGGTTATGGGAGCGCTGATGGGGGCCGAAGAGTTTGGCTTTGGCTCCATTGCCATGATTGCCGAGGGCTGCATTATGGCGCGTGTGTGTCACACCAATAACTGCCCCGTGGGCGTAGCCACCCAAAAAGAAGAGCTGCGCCAGCGATTCACCGGGGTGCCTGAGAACGTGGTCAACTTCTTCTTCTACATCGCTGAAGAAGTGCGATCGCTGCTGGCCCGTCTGGGGTACACCTCACTTCTCGATATCGTGGGGCGGGCCGACCTGCTCAAGCCCCGAACCGATGTTGTCTTGGCCAAGACCAGTGGGTTAGATCTAACCACCCTAGTGGCGCTGCCCGATAGCCGTGGCGATCGGGCCTGGCTTCAGCACGAAGCTGTTCACAGCAACGGTCCGGTGCTCGATGACGAAATCCTAGCTGATACTGATATTCAGCAGGCCATGCAGGCCCATGGCCACGCGACTAAGTCCTATACCGTGGTCAATACCGACCGCACCATCGGCGCTCGGGTGGCTGGCGCGATCGCCAAAAAGTACGGCAACAGCGGCTTTGCGGGACAGCTCAACCTTACTCTTGAGGGCAGCGCTGGCCAGAGCTTTGGAGCCTTTAACCTACCCGGTATGGCCCTAACTCTGGTGGGCGAAGCGAACGACTATGTGGGTAAAGGCATGCACGGCGGCACCATTGTGGTGAAGCCCTCCGCTGGCATCACCTATGATCCCTCGATCAACGTGATCGTAGGCAACACCTGCCTCTACGGCTCGACCGGTGGCACCCTTTACGCCCTAGGTACTGCTGGCGAGCGGTTTGCCGTTCGTAATTCAAAGGGACAGGCCGTTATTGAGGGGGCTGGAGACCACTGCTGCGAATACATGACCGGCGGCGTGGTTGCTGTTTTAGGACCAGTGGGGCGCAACGTGGGTGCCGGTATGACCGGTGGCCTTGGCTACTTCCTAGACGAAGACGGTCGGTTTCCCGTCCGGGTCAACCCCGAGATCGTCAAAGTGCAGCGCGTGATCACCCCGGCGGGAGAAACACAGCTCAAGGCTCTGATCGAAGCTCACTTAGCCCACACCGGCAGTTCTAAAGCTGAGCAGATACTGGCCAACTGGAGTGACTACCTGCCTAAATTTTGGCAAGTGGTGCCTCCCTCTGAGGCCGACACGCCCGAGGCCAACCCCGATCAGATTAGCGCGGAGAAGGTGCTTAGCTCCAGTCAGCTGTAGCGTCAGCTCTAGGCCCGCTCGATGCTGACCCAAGCAGGCGGGCCTAGACGAAGATCGAGAGACTGCGGGCAGGTCAGTTCTGTTCAGTTCATCCCCTCGTCAAGCTCGGCTGGAGGAGCCCTGTGTGCTACAGTAAATCTTTGGTCATGGCACGTCGTCAGTGGCGGATGCCAGCGCGGGCAGAGTGTCTGGTGGGGTAGCGTGCCTCTGCGTCTGCTTTGGTTTCGCCTAGCAGTGTCTCAAAGCGACAGAGACTCCCTTTATACCACTGCCATTCGTTTGTTTGCCGATCACACCTGCCCTGTTGTCTGAGGTTATTAATGTCTAAGCGTCGCAATCCTAAAAAAGAAAAAGCTCTGCGTAACCAAGCCTACGCCCGCAAGTTTCGCAAGAAGCGCTCTGGTAATCAGCGCTTCTTCCGCCGCAACAATTCTGGGGCTACTGATGAAGAAAATAGCGATGATAAAGAGAGCAGCGATTACTCCAACAACAGTAACAGCAACAGCAATACCTAAGCTAGTTGTGACGTTTTTGCTGGCTGAGAAAGTCAGCAGCGGCGGCAGCGGCCCGACGACCTGACGCGATCGCACCTTCTACATGACCGCCGCTGCACCAGTCACCGCAGCCGATCAGGTTGGGCAGCAAGGCGCTGCTAAGGATGGTAGACCCTAGAGCCTGGCGCACAAACCCATAGCGCCAGCGATGCACCTGCATCCACTGGGGAGAGAGTAGCCACTCGCCGCAGGGAGCGATCGCCGCCAAGAGCGCTTGACCCACAGGCTCTAGATCAGATTTATCCGAGGCGCTAGCCGCAAACTCTGGGCTGCTGTGGAACACGGCTACGGGTTCTTGCTGACGAGCGCGCTTGCTGCTGTCTAAGGCTGCCCATCGTAGAGCGGGGTGGGTACTGCTAGCAATTATCCAGCCCTGCGAATCTAGCTGGGCCAGAAGAGAAGCTGGGTCACTTGAACGGTAGCCCGCCATCACCGTAATCACCGCGTCAAAACTAACTAGATCCAGCTGCTTCAGCAGCGCTTTGACGCCTTTGTATTCCGACGATGCCTGAAGTAAGTCAGCTATCTGGGGCGCAGGAATGGCTACCACCACTGCTTTGGCCTCAAGAGTATTTGACTGCCTGTGGCTATCTCCCCTAGCTGCCTCGACCCGCCACCCGTGGGCTAGCGGGGTTATGGCAATCGCTCGCCAGTGGCGATGAATAGTTAGCCCCTGGGCCAGGTTTTTAGCAACCGAACTCATTCCCTCCGGTGCTGCGTAGACCGCGCTAGCTGCAACAGCGCTTAGCGCGCCGTCGGCTCCCAGCTCAAATGCTTTTGGCTGCCAGGGCTGAAGCGTACCCGACGCCACCAGTTCAGCAATAGGGCTAAGGCTAGAGTTGGTAAAAGGCTCTAAATACCGACAGCCGTGGTCTATGACAGCGTCATTCCGACGGCGGGTTGCCAGTCGCCCTCCTAGCCCCCGAGACTTGTCGACTACCGCGACTTGATAGCCAGACTGGTGGAGCGCTCGGGCTGCCGCTAGCCCGCTTACCCCTGCCCCAATGACCACCACATCTTCCATGTCGGGTTCCTTAAAGTTTTTCTGTACCACCGCTCCCAAACATCCTATCCTGAGGAATTGTGTAAAAATGTAAGACAGTTTTTACACGGTGACGTCCGGTGGATGAGCTGAGGTCAGGCCTAGAGCTAGCGACAGACGATGAACTTCTAGCCTTAACAGAAATGCTGTTCCGGCCCCGATTTAATCCATTGGACTATGTGCAAAGCGCCAGTCCTTTGGTTGTGCAGAGCGGTACTCGACAGCAGTGGCTCGACCGTTTGGAGCAGCGCTTTCGGTTCTTAGCGGCTGACGGCCTGACGGTGATCAACGGCAAAAGCCAGCGAGTGTCTTACCGCCAAGCCTTGGTTCGGGTTTGTCACTATCTCAAGCTACCTTATGCTCAGGCCTGGTCTACAGATGAGCTAGAAGCAGAGGTATTTTTACACCTGTTGCGCACTAACTGGCAGAAGCTTCCCCAGGCCGAGCGCGATCGCCTTCAGCAGTCTTTAAAACAGTCCCTGGTGGGCTCGGCTCAGTTTGAAGCATTACCGATGGCTCTTCAGGCTAATCCCTTGAGCCTGCTAGCTAAGGGCAGCGGAGCCGTAGCTGTGAGTGCCGTACTGCGGCCCTGGCTACTCCAGCAAATTGCTCGACAGATGGCCTTTCAGCTAGCGCGCTACGAAGTAGCCCGCCAGACTATGGTTAAGGGGGGTGGCACAGTAATAGCTCAGATTCATCAGCGATTTGCCCTACGTATGGCATCTCGGGGAATTGTCAGCAGCGCGGCCCGCTATGGAACGACCAGGGCCGTCTTCTCGGTGCTAGGTCCGGCCCTGTGGGGCTGGTTTTTAGCTGACCTGGGCTGGCGGACTGTAGCCACTAACTACGGTCGGGTAATTCCGGTAGTGTTTACCCTGGCCCAAATTCGCTTAACTCGGTCGTTCGAAGCCCGATCGCTTAAGGCCCGGCCCTGCGAAGATTGGGAATTGGTTCTAGGATAATGCCGCCTAATCTCTATCTATTGCCAACTGCCCTGTCAGTGGGATGCTATGCCTAACCAAAGCTCTAGAACTCAAACCCACTATGACCAGCTGGGGGTTAAGCCTACTGCTAGCCCTCAGCAAATTCGACGCGCGTTTCGCGATTTAAGTAAGCTTTACCACCCCGATACCACCGAGCTACCGGCTGCTGAATCTACAGAGCGGTTCCAGCAGCTCAACAATGCCTACGCCATTCTCAGCAGCCCTGAACGCCGATGGGCCTACGATCAGCAGGTAGGCTATTCTCGCATCTCGGTGATGCAGCCCCTAGAGTCGCTGCAGGCCTCCTCATCGGCATCCCCTCGCCGAGAGCCCGCTAACATGTACCTCGACCCCACAGATCGCCCTCTCTCGGCTGGAGAAATTTTCGCTCTCTTTATTCTGGGGATTACCTTTGTAGCCTGTCTGGCTTTGGTTGTTACCGTTGGCCTTACCCGAGGTGAGTACGCCTCAGCTTTTGAACCCCGTCTAAGTCAAGACCTGGAGATAAGTCTTGAGCAGCCTCTTCCTGAGGCATCAGCACCAATTCCGGCCTTCGAGACTAGCGACTCAGCTTCGGAAGTGACACCTTCCCTGCCCACAGAACCGAAGCGTCCAAGACCTGCGCCTGCGCCTCCGACTTGGCTATAGCCCATTGAACTGTTGACGCTGCGCCGTTCACTCTACTCTGACCACTCTGTCCTATGACTCTTTCTGCAGAAACTCCCCTCTATAATCACCCCCTCCCCGACATTGAAGGCTGGCTGAGTCAGCAGGGCTGTACCAAAGACGACAGTGAGCCCCACCGCTGGCATGTGGTGCGTCCCCTTTGGGAAGCCGAGATTGTGCTCGAAGCAGACTGTGTTATGGTGCGCTACATCAGCGCTGGTGCTGATGGGAAAGACATTCAGCGAGTGTTCAAATATTCCCTCAGTCGCCAAGATCTAGAGGAGGCTATTTTTTCTGGCCCCTAGCTTTATAGGCATCCCCCGTGCCCGCGAGGCACTGCTGCTTTATATCTGTCAACCCGGT
>JBARUP010000093.1:0-3270 GCA_049645805.1 Nodosilinea sp. | reverse complement strand
CAACAAGAAATAGCCGAACTCCAGACCAGTCAGGCAGAGCTCAGCGGCCAGTGGCAGGGCGAAAAGCAGGCCCTCGACGCCATCAACGCCCTGAAAGAAGAAGAAGACCAGATTCGCTTGCAGATTGAGCAGGCCGAGCGAGCCTACGACCTCAACAAGGCAGCTCAGCTGAAGTACAACCGGCTAGAGGCCATTCAGCGCGATCGCGAAGACCTAGAGACCCAGCTCGGCGAAGTGCAGGCCCAGGGCACAACTATGCTGCGCGAGCAGGTCACCGAAGCCGACATCGCTGAAATCGTTGCCAAGTGGACGGGCATCCCCGTCAACCGGCTAATGGAGTCGGAGCGGCAGAAGCTGCTTCAGCTCGAAGGTCATCTGCACGAGCGCGTCATCGGCCAGGATGAAGCGGTCGAGGCCGTCGCTGCCGCCATTCGCCGCGCTCGTGCAGGCATGAACGATCAGGGTCGCCCGCTAGGTTCGTTTTTGCTGATGGGACCAACCGGGGTGGGCAAAACCGAGCTAGCCCGCGCCCTAGCCGAGTTTCTGTTTGATACTGAAGACGCCCTGATCCGTATCGACATGTCGGAGTACATGGAGAAAAACGCCGTATCGCGGCTGGTGGGTGCCCCTCCCGGCTACGTGGGCTACGAAGACGGCGGTCAGCTCTCGGAGACGGTGCGCCGCCATCCCTACTCAGTGGTGCTGCTTGACGAGGTGGAAAAAGCCCACCCCGATGTATTCAACATTCTGCTACAGGTGCTCGACGATGGCCGCATCACCGACTCCCAGGGCCACCGGGTCGATTTCCGCAACACCGTGGTGATCATGACTAGCAACATCGGCAGCGACCTAATTCTAGAGCTAGGCGGCGACGATGAGCGCTACGACAACATGCGTACTCAGGTGCTCAAGGCTCTACAAAAGCAGTTTCGTCCTGAGTTTCTCAACCGCGTCGACGACCTGATTCTGTTCCACTCTCTACGCAAGAGCGAGCTGCGCAAGATTGTAGCCCTGCAAATCCGTCGGGTAGAGCGGCGTTTGGCCGATCAGGCGATTTCTCTGGCGATCACCAACAAGGCGATCGACTTTATCGCTCAAAGTGGCTACGACCCGGTCTACGGTGCGCGTCCTCTAAAACGGGCTATTCAGCGGCTGCTGGAAAACCCGATCGCTACCCAAATTCTAGAGACTACTTTTGCCCAAGGAGCGACTATTTCAGTTGAGCTAAAGGACAGCAAGCTGGTGTTCAGCCATCAGGAGCCTGAGCCCGATGCCACCGCTGAGGTGGAAGAGGAGCCCGCAAAGGCTGAATCGGCAGTAAGCTAGTCTTCTGCGACGATTCCTTCGACTCCGCTCAGGAAACAGATTCGAGCGGGGAAGCTACGATCGCTTGCTCAGCAGAATCACATCCTGACCCACTATAGTCAGCTCAGCCTGCCAGCGCGCCGCCAGCCACTGAAAAGTCTGCACCGAAAAAAAGCAAACGTGGGTGCGATCGCTTTTGTAGTGCCAGCGGGCAAAAGCCGCATCGTCGCGGGAGAGTTTTGTCATCAGGCCCAAAGTGCCGCCGGGCATCAGGCAGCTCCACAGCCGATCTAGTTCTAGGCCGGGCTGACTCAGGTGTTCGACCACTTCTGTAGCGGTAATAAAATCGTACCGACGATCAAAAACGCTGGCGTTGTCGGCATAGAAAGGGTCGTAGAGAGCAACGGTGTGGCCTGCTTCTTCAAGCATCACCGAGAGGGTTGGCCCTGGCCCAGAGCCAAAATCGAGGCCGGTACTGCTGGAGTCTAGCCGCTCCATAAGAGGAATGGCTAGGCGGCTCAGAAAGCGACGGTAGCCCAGATCCTGAGGGTGGTTTTGGTGTAGATCGTACTCGGCTCTTTCGGCTGCTCGCGAGAGCATATCGCCCGGTCTTATAAAGATTAGATTACAGCGGCAGCAGCGGTAAAAGATCCGCTGGACAGGGCTGGGCTCAGCCCTATACGAGGCACGATGTATTTCTCGGCCTCGTTTACTGCCACATAGGGAGCACATAGGTTCAGTCATGGCTTCCTTGCTAGCCATAACTATTGCTTTGCTAGGGTTTAGATGTTTTAGCCTATCACTTCACCTAGGCAGAATCTTTCAGCAGGCGCGGCCTCAGCTACAGCTAAAGCCGCTTTTCTTCACCTGCCGCCGTGCTGCCAGGTCTTTAATTTATTTCGAAACAGCCTCAGACTCCAAAGCAGGTTGAAGCGTTGCTCGGGTGGTTGGTGGTATCGCCTCTTTCACCCTTAGCGTTAGGGGCACCGCAATCAAAAAGCAGACCCCGCCCAGCACCACTGCTAGTAGACGGTTGTTGTCGAGTAAGTTATCCATAGTCCATCCCATCCCTAACGAGATGATGATCTCGGGCAGCACGATGAACATGTTGAAGAGGCCCATGTAGATGCCCCCTTTGCGAGCGGGCAAGGCACCAGCCAGCATCGCGTAGGGCAGCGACAAAATGCTAGACCAGGCCACTCCCAATCCGATCATGGGCAGCAGCGCCCAGCGAGGCGAGGGCACAAACCAAAGAGAAATCAGCCCTAGTCCACCACAGGCAAGGCACAGCGCGTGGGCAACGGGGCGGCTGGTCGCAGCCACCAAGCGAGGCAGCAGAAACGACATGCCAAAACAAACCACATTGTAAGCCGCAATACAAATGCCAGCCCACTCAATACCCTGACTGTAAAGTACCGAAGTCTCGTCGCTGGCTCCGAACAAGTTGTGGGCTACTGCTGTAGGAAAATACAAAAAGACGCAGTACATCCCTAGCCAGCTAGACGCCTGCACCCAGGCTAACTGCCGCATGGTTGCAGGCATTTGCCGAAAAGAAGTAATAATTTCCCGCGCCGTGGCGCTTATCCCTAGCCGTCTCTCTTGCTGCTCTCGGAAGGCATCCATATCGCGGGGGGGCCGTTCTTCGGTGGTAAAAACGGTCCATAAAACGGTGCCTAGAAAAAACGCTGCTCCAACGTAAAAGGAAATCTTGACTGCCAGGGGCACGTCGTTCGCTTCACTCCCCTGCACCCCAAAGACATTGGACAATACCCAAGGCAGGGCGGCAGCCAGCACTGACCCCAGTCCTATGAACAGGCTCTGCATAGTGAACCCCTTGGTGCGCTGCTTGGGCGGTAGCAGATCACTCACAAAGGCCCGAAAGGGTTCCATGCTGATATTGGCCGCTGTGTCTAATATCCAGAGCAAGCCAACGGCCATCCAAAGACTGCCAGCATTAGGCATACA
>JBARUP010000092.1:0-4828 GCA_049645805.1 Nodosilinea sp. | reverse complement strand
GGCAGCGAGAATTGAGAAATAAGTAAACATTTAGCAACAAAGATCAGTCCTAGAGGGCTGTTAAGTAGCCTGCTATACAAACACCTCCCATGCGGTTGGGGTTAAGTGATCTAAAGTCATGGAACGTTTGCATTACCGAATGTGCCAGACCATCCAAACTACTCTATGCTTGGTGCCCAAGGTGGTCTGTACTAGAGGCGTAGCCCTCCTTGAGCGGTGTAGAGCATTAAGCCCAGTGCAGATGCCTTCGATAGTGCTCTTAGCAGAACAGTTATGGTAGTGACCCAAGATAAGCCCCTTGCTAACGTCTTTCGCCAGCTGTCTGGGGGAGCGTTTCCCCCCGTAGTTGAGTCCTACGATCGGGGTAAGACTATTTTCTTTCCCGGCGATCCTGCAGAACGGGTTTACTTTTTGCTAAAGGGAGCCGTTAAGCTGTCGCGGGTGTACGAGGCAGGGGAAGAAATTACGGTGGCTCTGCTGCGAGAAAACAGCGTGTTCGGCGTGCTATCGCTAATTACGGGTAATCGGTCTGATCGCTTCTATCACTCCGTTGCATTTACGCCAGTAGAGCTGCTGTCGGTGCCCATTGAGCAGGTTGAGCAGTCCCTAGAGGAAAATCCCGAGCTGGCGCTGGTGATGCTGCGAGGACTATCATCCCGGATTTTGCAGACCGAGATGATGATTGAGACCCTGGCCCACCGAGATATGGGGTCGCGACTGGTTAGTTTTCTGCTCATTCTCTGCCGTGATTTTGGTGTGCCCAGCCAGGATGGAATCACCATTGATCTAAAACTGTCTCACCAGGCGATCGCCGAGGCCATTGGTTCGACTCGCGTAACGGTCACCCGCCTGCTCGGCGATTTGCGCCAGGAAGGCATGATCTCTATTTATAAGAAGAAGATCACGGTTCACGACCCAGTCAATCTTAGCCAGCAGTTTACTTAGTTGGCTACTGCACTGGTGTCACTACAAAGCTCTAGTCTAGAGGCTGGGGTTCACGCTAGCGGCTGATTAACCTCAGGCGTACAAGGGTCTGACCCGTGCAGTAGAGTAAATGCAAACTCCCCTGTGGCTGGTGCATGGTTTCTGGGTACGTACTGATTTTTGCGGTTTTAATGCTCGGGGGGGTGATTGCTACCCTGGGCGATCGCATTGGCACGCGGGTAGGCAAAGCCCGCCTTAGCCTGTTTAATCTGCGCCCTCGCCAGACGGCAACGCTGGTGAGCATCGCGACGGGGAGTGTTATCTCGGCCTCGACTTTAGCCCTGCTATTTGGAGTCAGTAGTCAGCTGCGCACTGGGGTCTTTGAGCTAGGTAAAATTCAGGATGATTTGGCCAGCGCTGAGGCCAATTTAGCCGAGGCCCAGACAACCCAGGAAACCGTCGAAGCTGACCTAGAATCAGCTACTGCCGAGCGCCAGCGAGCCATGGGGCGACTTCAAGATGTTAATAAGTCACTCGACCGAGCGGTAGTACAGCAAGAAACGACGGAGCGAGAGCTGCGCCAGACGACTGATCAGCTCGATACTGTGTCGCAGCGGGCCGAAACCCTGCGAAGCTCGACTGCCGAACTGCGGGTCGAGCGCGATCGCCTCCTTCAGCAGCAGGCCACCATTGGCCGCAAAATTGACGAGCGCGATCGCGCCATTGCTGACCTTGACCAGCAGATTGCTCAGCGCGACCAGCAAATCGCCCAGCGCGAGCTGCTGTTGACCGATCTCGAGGCCGAGCAGGTTTTTCTAGAGCAGCAGGTGGCGGCGCTGCAAAATCAGTACCAAGGGCTCTTTCGCGGCAATATTGCCCTCAACCGCAATCAGGAAATTTTAGTGGGCCAAGGACGGGCAGAAAACCGCGCCCAAGCCGAAGAATTTGTAACTGAGTTCCTGCAAGAGGCTAACCGTTTAGTATCGCGCGCCATTGCTCCCGGTACGCCCATTGATCAGCAGATCTTGCTGATCGGCAATCGCGAGGTTGAGGGCTTGATCAACCGTTTGACGACTGGCGAAGACTACGTCGTGCGTCTGCTGTCAGCCGCTAACTACATCACTGGCGAGCCCTGTGTTCTGCAGCAGGGAGAACCCTGCATCCAGGTCTTTATCGACTCGACGCCCAACCAGCGGATTTACACCCGGGGCGAACGACTGGCAACGGTAACGCTCGAGCCGCCGCCCTTTAGCGATCGCCAGCTAGTCGAGCGTCTCAACCTGCTGCTGGCAGCAACCCAGTTTCGGGCTCGTCAAGATGGCATCGTAGGCGACTCCCTGCAGGTTGCCGACAACCGTCCTGAAACCATCTTGAAATTTCTAGAAGCCGTGCAGCAATCGGGTCAAGCTGTTGACTTCCAGGCCATTGCTGCTACCGATGTTTTTACGGCGGGGCCAATTCAGATCAACTTGGCCGCTGTGCACGACGGGCGTATTGTGTTTCAAACCAGCGAAGTCACTAACTTGCCTATCAACGATAGTGAACGCCCCATGCTTGAGGATCGCCTGCCCCCTCTGGATCCATAAGTAATTATCATTGACGGCGAATATTTAATAATGTCTAAAAAAACTTGCAGATAGTTACCATCTGCCCCTACTTCGATACTGTGAGGATCACCTGTGATTAGAATTACCCTAATTAGTCAGCGGCTAATAGTGTTTTAAATCTCAGCCCGGACTCAGCGCGGGCAGCTTAATCATATTTGGAGCGATCCCATGAAATTTGAGGATATCTATCAGTTCTTCGAGGATCCACCGCCAATCTATCTTAACAAGGAGCTTGCCGTCTGCTATGTGTTGACAGTACTACTTCAACAAGATTCCTACGGTACTGAGTTAATTCAGCGGTTGACTCGCCACTATTCTCACTACCGCCTCTCTGACACAGTGCTGTACGGGGCACTTAAGTTCCTAGAAGAAGAAAATGCCATCGACGGCTATTGGAAGAAAGTGGAAGGTCGCGGTCGTCCCCGTCGGATGTACCGTCTCAACCCAGACTGGCGGCTGCAGGCTGAGGAGCTAGCTGAGTTTTGGAAGACATACATGGGCGATTTGGTGAAGTCCACTACTGCCCAAAGTCCCGCTTTCTCCTCTCCGCGGCGTTGACCTAGCCTAAAGAAGCCAGTGGTCGAAGAGACTAGACCTGTCTGAATGAGCCATCATTTCGTACCCTAGAAAGGTAATCCCCGATGGCTCACCTGTGACT
This sequence comes from Nodosilinea sp., assembly GCA_049645805.1. GTDB lineage: Bacteria > Cyanobacteriota > Cyanobacteriia > Phormidesmidales > Phormidesmidaceae > Nodosilinea. The sequence continues at coordinate 1,639 of JBARUP010000092.1, read as the reverse complement.
GCAACTGTAACTTACTCAACCCTGTTTCTAACCCTGCTCATGATGGTGGGGCTAGTCTTTTTTATTCGTGCATCCACCAAAGACCGAATTGAGTCTCTAACTCTAGCCCGCCCTGTCCTGCCACTGGCGCTGCTGCGAACACTGACGACTCACTTTGAAGAAAGAGCTTATACAGTGACGGTCGCAGAGGCCGAAGCGCAGCGTATTGTGCTCCGAGGACACGTACGACCTAGCCTGTTCATGGCTGTTTTTTTGACGCTGCTAGCTGCTGTGGGAGGGCTTTGCCTAGCCCTGGTACTAACCAATTTGTGGTCCGCCTATGGTGGTGGTTTCTTAGGCTTAATCGCGATCGCTCCAGCGGCAGGCTGGTTTTACTGGCGAGGGGCCAATCGCGACGAAGACGTTGTCCTTCAGGTACGTTCCGAGAATTCCTCAGAAGATCCTGACAGTCCCTCTGCGGCGGTTACGGTTACGGCTCACCGCGACGAACTAATTGCTCTAGAGCAAAATCTAGGCCGCTAAAGAAAAAAGCTAGCCCTAGGGCTAGCTTCTCGGTACTAAAACAATTTCACTGAACAGCGAAGGCTACCTATTTAGTGAGCAACGGCCTCCAAGGCTGCAGCTTCCTCTTCGCCAAGTAGTACCCGCAGACTGGGGAAGAGAAAATGGTTTTCCTCAACATACTGGGCTCCAAACAAACCCTTCTCAGCCCAGAAGTACCGGTCAGTAGTATGCTCGTTCCGCTTGACCAGCAGCAGGGCTGGGGGGGCGATACTCTCGGAATGAATAAAGTTCCGAGCTGCGGTTACGGGCTTTTCGTTGCCGCTCTCAATACTATACTGAGGAACAGCCTCTAAAATGCGACGGCCTTCTAAGCGACGACGGCTCTTACGCTTGCGTCTCCTTGCCAAGTTGCCTACCTCCCTCTCAATGGATATTTGGATGTAGCTTTGGTTACAAAATTTTGTCAACCAGGCCAAGTATATAGGCTCAAAATAAGAATTTCAACTTCTCTTGAAAATCTGGGCAAAGGGGTCGAAACATAGGAAGCACAAGGGATACGAGGTTGTTTAATAGTAATAAGCTTGAACAGAATTGTTAAAAAATTGACAAAACTTTAATTTTTCTTCCGTCACACTCTTATGTTGCGCTGCCATGATTGGCTCTCCTAGCTCCGAATTTATTGCCCTGTGTCAGTCTCAGGTTCTGCTGCTGACCCAGGCTTTGGGGGCGATGTCGACAGTTGTCTATCTGGCTGAAACTACGGCAGACCCGATGAACCCGACGCTGGTTCCTCTGGTGGCTTATCCTGAAACTGCCGATCTGTGGAGCAGCCTTTACAAAGGGTTAGCGGCGATCTCAGAGGTAGACGAGGTCAAAGGAACTCGGCAAAATTCGTCTCAGGTCTCCGCCCCGCTAGAAGACTGGCCCCTGTGGCTTGGCGATATGAGTCCTGAGCTGTCAACGTCTTCTAAACGCAGTGACGTGCCTAAAAACAAGGTGACTTCGCCATCTGCCGAGCTGGCCTCTCAGGGATTAGGGACTGAGCCGGCTACCTACCCACTCGTGCTGCCCCTGGTTCACGAAGGGGTAGTGTTAGGCATGGTAGTTAGCACCCGTGATGCTCAGCCCTGGTCAT
>JBARUP010000091.1:0-4020 GCA_049645805.1 Nodosilinea sp. | reverse complement strand
TTTAACTTGTTGTCGTCTTTTTGTTGCTGTTGCCCCTCACCTAAGAGGTAAATAAGTCAAAATAAAGAAAGTCACAGGGCTGTGTAACAGACTCAGGCTCTCCTCAAAAGCTGAGCTATTAGCTCTGGTATAGCCTATCGCTTCGCAAAACCATGTCCGCTGCCATAGACCAAAATCTGATTCAGGAAAATCAGACTTTACAGCAGGAAAACCAGGCGCTTCAGGATGAGATTGCGCGCCTTAGAAACGAAATATCCACGCTTAGACGCGCTGTCTACCGACTCACTCAAGCGGTCAGGCGCTACGCCTAGGCTCTAAGTACCTCGATATGAGTATTTGCGATCGCTCGCCGGTCTAAATCGGGGCTCACCCCTGAACTAGCCGCTGTTTTATACCTAGAGCGGCGCTCAAATCAAGCTGGGTGGACAGTAACCCAGGCCCACAACGAGCTGCTCTTGAAAACGTTTGACCTCCTCAGGGCAGGGAGCGCCATAAGATACGATGGATACACAGTAGTCATTCATAACTTGAGTAGGCGGATGGCCAGCTGCAAGATCGCAAAGAGCCAGCCCTACGCTGGAGTTTGGTTTGTACGGTATACCGTGTTCGTCTAAAAAGGCCCAGCAGTTATAGAAAAGATCAGATTCAGCAGTCGATTTGAGCGTTAGGTGCAGAACCCAGCGATCGTTCAGGAAGAAAACAGTAGCGGAATCTGCCTGTGACTCTACCTGTCTCAGGATGTAAGTAAGTACCCTTAGGATCAGGCTAGCGTTAGCGAAACAATACAAAAATTTCATCACGCAATCTTGGTGGCTGCGACTTTCACCTTAGGGAACAAATCTGACGAAATTGTGAAGAGCAGTTGTTGAGAAATAAATCTTGGGCGGGGCTGAAGACAACCCAATTACAGGCCAGTACGTAGAAGGGGCAAATCAAGTTCAGCTGAGGTTGTCGGGTTTTCTCCCTTCGAGAGACACTTCGTGTTGGCGAAGCCTGTCTGTAAGACAAACGACTTCGCTCAACCCTCTGCGCAGCAATAGATTGAGCATGACGCGAAATCGAAATGCGGCCTATAGACAATTAGACCTATCGACTTACTGTTTTTGCCGCGTGACTAGATAGCTATTCTCAAAGGTAAGAAATAAGATGAGATGAGCAAGCGCATCCTGCTGATTGACGACGAAGTCAGTATCCACAGTATCGCTCGGGTAGGGCTAATGATGGTGGCGGGATGGGAACTGCTCTCTGCCCAGACCAGCGACGAAGGGATTGCGATCGCCTGCTCTAGTCGCCCAGATGCCGTCTTGCTAGACGTAATGATGCCTAAGCGCGATGGGATAGCAACGCTGCGTCTGCTTCAGGAGTCAACGGCGACTCAAGCTATCCCGGTTATCTTTATAACGGGTAAGGCCCAAGCCGCAGACAGAAGGCGCTTTTACGCCTTAGGCGCTCGGGGTTTGATTACCAAGCCCTTCGATCCTATGACTCTAGCTAGCCAAATTTCAGGCTTTTTGGGGTGGTCGTGACCCTAGGAGGCATGGCATCTTCACAACATCCTCATACTCTTTTGCTAGTCTGGTGCCTATAGATTTGTTAGAGCGGTTCGGTGAAGAAATTAAACAATCTGAGGCAACTGGCGGTTCGCTGCACTGGAGTAGTGGCTAGCCTAATTTGGGTACCGGCCCGCATAGACTAACTCTTGGCTTGAGGAGCACGGCTATGGAAAAAAAGAGTCAGACCATAACTTTTGGCACATAGGTAAAGTCTACCTTAGCGGCTCTATTCAGCAGGGATGTGCCGTTTTGCGCCAGCCTTTATTAAATTCAGACGAAACTATAAAATTCGGTTTCTAGAGCGCTGCTGGGCGTTTGATTACGAGATTGAGCTCCGTTGTTTACGCTCAGAAGCCCACTGGTAAAAGCACAGGCAAGAGGAGGTTTGTCAAGATTCAAAGAATTCTAAAGCTAGCTGAAGTCGTTTTAGCGACAGTGGGGCTTAGGGAGATTGACCAACTTAACCTAAATTTCAACACCACAGTCAAACTTATCTCTGCCGGGGCACCATTGGCACAACCTACTGAAGCTTCAGGAGAAGTTCCCCATGTTCGAACACATTTTGGTAGCGATCGATCCATCCGCGTCCAGCCACTGCGCCTTTGATGCGGCCCTCAATCTGGCCCAAACGCTGGCTGCCCAGCTCACGCTGGTTCATGCCCTCGATCGAGCTGACCCAGACGGTCCTCGGCAGCCCTACATACCGACCAGCAGATACTCCGCAGAGCTAAACAACATTCTGCAAACAGACTACGAATACAGATGGGAGAAGTTTATCAGGTATTACGATTCGCTACTCAAGCAAAAACAAGCGGCAGCCGAGGCTGTCGGCGTGCGAGTTAGCTACCTACAGCCCTGTGGCTGCCCCGGCCCGGCCCTTTGCTCTACCGCTAAAAACAGCCAGGCTGACTTAATTGTTGCCGGTAGCCACAGTCGCGACGGCCTGAGTGAAGTGTTTTTGTACAGGGCAAGTCGCTACGTTATGTACCACGCTCCTTGCCCTGTACTCATTGTCAATCCTCAGGCGAAGCTATCTATGCAGCTCGATCATTTCGAAACCTAAGTCAACCTTTCGCAATAATAACTTAAGCATAAAAACAAAATCGGGTAAGATTTCTTCAGTTGTATACATTAGAGCTTCAGCTATCAAAATTTCATCAATATTTTATATATTGATCGCATCCCTGGGAGACTAAAGGCTTGGGCAGCAGCCACCAAGGGCCTTACGTTATAGACCGCTACTCAAGTTTAAGTTTTGCCTACAAACCTGATCTAGGTGCTGCATCTTTGAAGGCCGCAGGTTCTTCTTGAAATAGAGATCAGTTGGATTATTTTTTTTGGCGGCTTAAGCCGCCAAAAAAACAGCAGCTATGTGTACCTCGCTCGTCAGGGAAATGCTATGGTAACCGACCCTTTCTGTCATGCCAGCGATCGCTATCAGAGCCCTGTCAGTGTGGATGAGTCGGCACCACTACAGGTCATTGTCGATTCCTTACCCGCCTGCATCGCTTACCTCGATACGGACTTGCGATATCGCTTTGCCAATCGGACCTATGAGGCCTGGTTTCACCTTGACAGCCACACGATCAGTGGTCGATATCTTTGGGAGGTCATTGGTCAAGAAGCGTTCCAGAAGGTTGAGCCCTACGTCAGGCGTGTCCTTGAGGGCAGACAGATTACCGTTGAAACAACAATTACCTACGACCGGGGCAGCCGGCAGGTCAGGGGCACTCTGACGCCAGACTTTAATGATCAGGCCCAGGTGCAGGGCTACCACTCGCTGATTATTGACATTAGCCGCTACAAGCAGGCCGAAATACAGCTTCGTCGAAGTGAAGCAGCCCTGACCAAAGCCCAGGAAATTGCCCATATCGGCAGCTGGGAGTTTGACATCGTCACTCAATCCCTAGACTGCTCTGCCGAGATGTTGCGGCTATTTGATCTTCCTCCTAGTGAGTTACCCCCTAATCTGCCTCAGCTAGCTCAGTTTTTCTCTCCCGAAAACTGGGCTCAAGTACGTCAGGCTGTCCAGCAGCTTATGATCACCGGACAGCCCCAGCCGTTTGCCGGGCACATTGTCCTACCCAACGGCGAGAGCCGCTATTTAGAGGGCAGCAGCGAAGCCGTCAAAAATGACCAGGGCAAGGTGGTAAAACTGCTGGGTACGGCCATGGATGTCACCGAGCACAAGCAGCGCATCGATCAGCTGCGGCTGCTAGAAGCCGTTGTGCTCCACGCTAACGATGCGGTGTTGATTACCGAAGCCGACCAGATTGACTTCCCCGGCCCGCGCATTATCTATGCGAATCCGGCTTTTGCTGCCATGACCGGCTACGCTAGCGCTGAGATCATTGGTCAAACCCCCCGAATTTTGCAAGGCCCCAAAACTAATCGCGCCAAGCTGAATCAGATTCGCGCTGCTCTAAAAGCTCAAATACACATTCGAGTTGAGTTAGTTCACTATCGA
>JBARUP010000090.1:0-14361 GCA_049645805.1 Nodosilinea sp. | reverse complement strand
CTGCTCTACCGCTCGAGCAAGGTGATAGGCCTCTGATAAATCGATTACGTTGGGAATATAGGCGTAGAGGCTATTAGTTCTTAGACCGGCCAGTTGGCAGTAGCTAGATAGTAAAATCTTGACCCGTTTAGCGGTGCTGGCGCGTCCGGAGGGGGTTGTCAACTCCAGCAGATCTGCGACAGGGAAGGCTTTGTCTACCAGACTTATGTTAAACAGGGTCGGCCTGTAGCGCTTGGCCCAAAGACCCAACAACCGCCGGGAGGCTTCCTTTTCTAGAATCCTAGAAGACTTAAGCATGGCCAGTTTCTCTTTGTAGTGGTAAGGCAAAGGGATCAGCTGCTATACGCAGCTAAGGCAATAGAATTAGGTCTAGCTAACGCGAGCATCCTGACACCTGTACTGGCTGAGTTAGGTCGTTTGCCTCTCAGTCAGGCTGCGCCAGCGCTATAAATTTCCCTAAGGGAGAGAGCTAAGACCAAACGTTCCCGGTCAGTCTATAAAACCAAGAATGACTATGGGCTAATAGAATACATCTCCTAGTACCATACTCCGTAACTATACATGCTTAAAAGCTTCAAACAGGCCAAACAAAGCTATTTGGTTTTAACTTTTCAAAAAGATTTTGCTTTACAGCTAGTAGATACCCTTTAGCTTCCAAGCCTAGAGCTAGCTATAGCTATGACTATTTGCGTGAATAAGTGTGATAAGTACCTTAGCAAACTAAATTATCAATATTAGTCTAGAATGTTTCCGAGGAACAAATGTTACACCGAATCAAGTACTCTTATGAAGATTTTATGAACTTTTCCTGATAGCGAAACTATAGAGCCCTATCTCAATCTTTGACTTAGGAGCCATGGAGAAAAATTTTATTCCTTTCCGGATTGTAGCTATCGTAAATGAATAAGTCAGTAGTCATGAATAGAGAATGAAGTTCTTGATAATCTTCTAATGAGTATTGATTTTCAATACTTTAGATGTCGAGGTTATTAATCAAGCTCAACAAACTCTGTACCGATTGGCCTGCATCATTAGGCGGTAGATGAAAACTAGCTGATGTCGATAGACCCATGAAAATTTAGGGTTTAGCTAAATCTTTCTTTTATCTACGATTACCTACGCTCTGACAGTCGCACTAGCTCTATACATTAAGGACAACTATGACTATGACACCACAGGCTGAACGCCATGAGCTTGGCTATTTTATGAGTGTTATTTGCTTCAAAGCTGCTGTTGTGGGGATGGAGGAGGCCTTGGGAGAGAAGGCCGCTGCGATCGCCATGATTGCGGCGGGTCGACAGCGAGGCAAACAGCTAGCTAATGACTTAAATCTTGCTGATCAAGGCGACAAGCTGTCGATCTCAGACGTTGCTGATAAAGCTCGCATAGCCCTGGGCTCAGAGGGTACCCGGCTGTGCATTATCGACAAAATAGAACAGGAAGGGGATATTCTACGGGTTTATGCCCGAGAAACACCTTGCTCCCACGGTGAGCCCGATGGCTCACCCCGCAAGTGCACCTACACCCTTGGTGCAATTCAAGGCTTTTTAGAGACTTTTTCTAATCGGCGTCTGCGCGGTAACCACGTTGAGTCGGTGCTGCGAGGTAGCGACCACGACGTCTTAGAATTTACGCCCTTGGCTTATGTTCTTTAGCGATAGGCCTACGTCCTTCTTGACTTGCAGACTGTCCACTAGTCTGCGGAGAAGTTTCTAGTACATCAAGATTTTATGGAGATTTATCATGGCTATCAATATTGAAAAGATTGGACACATTCTGCAAAACTTTGTGTCTACAACCTCTGAGATCCAGGGTGCTGCTCTGGTTACTCCCGATGGATTACCGCTAGCCGCTACGCTACCCGGCAGCATGGATGAAGAGCGGGTAGCCGCCATGTCGGCAGCTATGCTCTCCTTAGGCGAGCGGATTGGCGATGAGCTTACCCGCGGCACCATCGATCGCATCTATGTTGAGGGTGGCGACGGATTTGCCATTATGACGAGCTGCGGTGCCGACGCGGTTTTTCTGGTTCTGGCCAGCAAGGCGGCTAAGCAGGGCGTGCTTATGCTGGAAATTAAGCGGGCGACTAGCGAGCTGAAGCTAGTGGTGTAGCGTCTAGTCCACAGCACGGCGGCGATCGCCGAGGAGATTTTCAGCCTTGGACAATCGCCGCTAGTTTTGCGCTCTCTACGCTCTTATAAAATGAGGAAGTTAGATAATGCCTCCACGATTGGTTGTGGCCGGCACTGTGGGGGCTGGTAAGTCAACCTTTGTGCATACCGCCAGTGCCGGGCGGGCGATTCATACCGAGCGGTCGGCTACAGACAGCGTTATCGACCTTAAGCCCACGACTACGGTAGCCCTTGATTTTGCTCAGGTTGTCTTAGATGACAGCCGAGTCTGTCAGATCTATGGACTACCTGGGCAAGAGCGGTTTGACTTTATTGGCGACCTGCTTATGCCTACAGCTCAGGCTTGTCTAGTGCTGGTAGCTGCCCATCGCCCCCAATCCTTCCCTCAGACCCGTCTTTTACTCCAATCTTTACGACGCTACAACGAGGTCAACCCGCAGCTGTTTGTGGGGTTAACCCACACCGACCATGCTCAAGCTCAAGTGTCGCGTCAAGATCTAGGTAGTGATGCCGCCGTACCGCTATTGATGGTAGACCCGCGCTGTTTGACATCTGTGCGTCAAACCCTAACGGCCATCGTAAATTCTTTGCCTTAGCACAGATCACTTGCTGGCGGAGCCAAAGGCCTTTTAGCTGGGGTCCTACCTCTTGCAACTCTAAACTATTTTACGTGCCTAGGCCTGCAACTACCAAGCTTACGAGGACTTTACCATGGGGTTAGAAAAACCAGCGTGGCTGCTACCACTGTTGCCTAGCAAGACTCTTGGCCAGGGATCCTCAGCCCCTGCACCCCTGCCCTATGCTAACGGGCAGCTCGGTCTGCCTCAGGATCGCCCTTTGGGAAGAGACGATTTGATCCATCAGGCTGTGTCGCATCTGCGTCCGCAGGGAAAATTTCGCACCACTAGCGCCGTGGTAGTGGTGTGGGGCGAGCCCGGTACGGGCAAAACAACCCTGGCTCGATGGCTAGCCCAATTTTTTGGCGCTGACTATCCCGATGCTTGTCTGTTTGCGGAGCTGAGAGCAGATGTCTCAGACTGGGCCAAGGGACTGATTTTGAGGCGTTGGCTGCACCAGCTTGGAGAACCTGACCCCGGTATCAATGCCGCCCTTGAAGATCTGACTGCGGTATGGCAATCCTGCTTGCAGCACCGACGGGTGATTGTTTTGCTAGAAACTCTCGGCCCAGTAGAGCAGTGGCAGCCGCTGCTGCCCCAGGGGTCGTCTTGTATCGCCATTGTTACCAACCCGTCGCTACCGCCCGCCCTAGCCGAGGGACTAGCACTAGAAACCACGTCCCTACCCGAAGATAGCGCGATCGCGCTCTTGGCAAGCACCGCAGATATACCCGAGACCATGGCCATGAAGCAGACCTGGAAAGCGATCGCCGCTTACTGCCATCGCCTACCCCTGGCCCTTCAGCTGGTGGGGCACAGCTTAGGTCATACAGCTTCAACTGCTGACATCATGGCAGAGCCGATGGGCAACTTACCGCGGCAGACATCTAAGTCGCCAGCCGTAGCCGGGAGCTTATCAAGGCTGTACCAAAGCCTCACACCTCAAGCTCAGTCTCTGCTGCGGCGCTTATCTTTGCTGCCTGCTCCTTTGCTAAACACTACCCTAGCGGCCACCTTGCTCAGCGTCGATGCACACGACGCACTGTCTAGTCAAGCCGATGACAAGCAAAGCCCAGCCAAGGCTTTAGATGAGCTTGTCTCTCTTCACTGCTTAGACTTGGTTGGACCCGACACCTACACCTTCAGCCACGACCTGCTGCGAAGTTTTGCTAAAGGCTGTCTCGCTGGAGACGACCCTATGACCGTTCGCCAGCAGCTCCGATTGGGTATTGGTCGGTGGTACGCCGACAGCCTTATCTATATGGGCTGGGCTCAACACCCGAGCCAAAGTCTGGAGCAGAATGGCCAGCTAAACTCAGCCGCCAGCGGGCTGGCTGCTTGGCCAGAACATCACTGGCCTAACCTGCCGGTAGTGTGGCAGTGGCTTACTCGTAGCCAAGACTGGTCTACCCTGCTGCGCTTAGGGCTAGGAATATCTAGCGCAGCGCTGGGAGCAGTCGACCCAGCCTGGTGGCAGCAGTGCCAGGCGCAGCTGTCCGCTCTCGATCTAGCCTCAGTTGATTTAGTTGTGCATCGAGCTTATACGAGCAATAACATAGCTAACCACGAGGCCTACCAGAGTAACTACGGCCCGGCTACTATCCTGTATCAACAAAGCCTAAAGCACCTACAAAACTGCCAAGACCCCGTTGGCCAAGCCCACGTGCTGGCTAATCTCGGCGCTGTTTATGGGCGACAGCAGCTAGGCGATCAGCAGGTTGCCGCATGGCAGCAGGCCATTACCATCTTGCCCCCAGAAAGCTCGCTTTGCCCGTCGGTATACGCCTGGATGCAGCATACCCATAGAGACGTTGCTCAGGTGCTTTTAAGAGCAGCCGGTGCCCTAGTCACAGCCGACACAGCGGATGGCGGCTTTTTGAATCGGTGGTTTAAAAAGCTATTTTAGCAGCGACTAGATACCCATTTGCCTCCTCGCTTTGAGCTTGCGGTTAAACTATGGGTTAATGGCAGAGGCCAATCTCTGTATTCGCACCTTAACTAGCTATGTCTGAATCAACCAATCCCAGAGTATTTTTTGATGTCACTATCGGCGGCACTGCCGCAGGCCGTATTGTTATGGAGCTACGGGCCGACGTCACTCCCAAAACTGCCGACAACTTTCGCGCCCTGTGTACTGGCGAGAAGGGCATGGGCACCTCTGGCGTGCCTCTTCACTTCAAAGGCTCTAGCTTTCACCGCGTCATTCCCGACTTCATGTGCCAGGGTGGCGACTTCACTCGCGGCAACGGTACTGGCGGCGAATCGATCTACGGCATGAAATTCGCCGACGAGAACTTTACGCTTAAGCACACCACTCCGGGTCTGCTGAGCATGGCCAACGCTGGCCCTGGTACTAACGGGTCGCAGTTCTTTCTGACTACCGTGGCTACCCCGTGGCTGGACGGCAAGCACGTTGTTTTTGGCAGCGTCGTCGAAGGCATGGACGTGGTTAGCGCGATGGAGCAGGTGGGCAGCCGCAGCGGCAAAACCTCTGAACCTGTTGTCATCGCTGACTGCGGCCAGCTATAGACAACGTGTCTGAGCAGGGTGCACAGCTATAGCCTCCCCGTGAAGAATCTTGGGTTGTAGATACGTCTAGTCATCGGGTGGAAACTGGAGCTTGATCTCACCAGCTTCGCTGATAAAAACGCTGCCTCCTAGAGCCTCAATCTGCCCAATGGCTCTTTGACGGGTCGCATCGTCAAAGGCATTGGCAATCACGCTGGCCCAGGCATTGACCTGGGCCTGCTTGCTGAGTGGATTGCTGGCTAAGAAATTAGCCGTAATTTGAGAGTTTTCAGCAATGTAAGGGGCATCTGGATGAGTCGATTGCCTAGCCCAGTCAGCGGCTGACTGGTAAGACTTTTGCGCCGCTTTGCCGTCGCCTAGGTATAGCAGTTCGTCTACACCGCGATAGCGCCAGATATAAAATCCGTCCTCAGGCCGCGCTGGGCTCAGCTGCGCTAGCCCTTGAGCGGTGAGGGCTACGCTTTGTTCCGGCTGACCAGCAAAGCTGCTCACACTCCCTGAAAGAAATAGATAGAACATCCGGTAGTACGGATCGTTGGGGATAATGACTCTAAAGAATTCTGAGCTCAGGCTATAGTCTGTTTTTGCCCGCGCCTCGTCATCGCCAAAGTACTGCAAGAACTGCAGAAAAAACCAGTCGGCCACCAGATTGTCGAACCCAAGCGAGGGCATCTTTTGCGCTAGCGCCAGGGCGGCGGCGGCAGCCTGGTCTTGCTGAAGGTTTTGCTCGATAGCGTTCCGGTCCTGGAGTGTTGCCAGGCGCTGCCGCTGTAGCGGTACTAAACCTAGCAGCAGTGCCACGGGCACGAGCCAAGCTAGCTGCTGCTTGGCTCGGTGCAGAGGGGTGCGGAGTATCGATCGCGGCATGGGCGTCTTCAGGAGGGCAGGTGGCCTATGGTTCTAGAATAAGTCTACCCACCCCTGCTGCGATCGCCAGCAGTCTGTACCGTAACAGCAGCCAATGGCTCACCTTTCTTCGCAACCGATTGCACAAGCCGTTAGACTGCCCTGGCTGGGGGCGGTGGGCATCGCCGCTGTGGTGATTATGACGTGGCTACCTCACAGCTATCTGCGCATGGTGGGATGGCCCTGGGTGCTGGTGTGGCAGGCAGGATTTTTAGCGATCGCGGCCGTGCTGATGAGTCAGCTGCGCCAGCTTGAGCAGCCGTTCCGCCCGCTGGGCTACGGGCTCGACTGGGCCGTAGCGGCTACGGCCCTTGGCCTAATCGTTTGCAGTTTAGCTAGCGACTTCAGAGTTGCTGCCCTGTGGAACGTGGTTTTGGCTACCTACTATTTCTTGGCCCTGTATGCTGGCGTCAACTGGGTTAGCCTCCAGGCTAAAACGATTCATCTCGCCGCCGCGATCGCGGGTACCTTTTTGGGCACTGCGCTCATTTCCCTAGTGCTATGGCGGCCAGGCGCAGCATCTGCGCAGGGCAGTTTTTACACTGCCCTGCGCAATGCTATGCCCTTCGGCCACCACAACTTTGTCGGCGGCTACTTTGCCCTAGCGCTGCCCTTCGCGCTGGCCTGCACAATAGCCTTTAGAGGGCGGCTGCGGTGGCTAGCGGTAGCGGCCTCTATACTCACTGGAGTGGCGCTCTATGTCAGCGGGTCGAGGGGCGCGCTGCTGGGGATTATGGTTTGGCTGCTGGCCGCTACAGCCGCGTTTGTGGTCGGATCGACGGCTAAAGACAGACTGCGTCGCCTCGGGGTAGGTGGACTAGGCCTAGGGCTAATTGCGATGGTGGCTGCCAGCAACCCCCGCGTTCGCAGCTTACTGGGCGGCCTTAACTTTGCTAACCCCTCTGGCGCAGTGCAGGATGGGCCACTGCTAGACCGCTATTATCTGGCCAAAATCGCGGCTAACATTCTGCGCGATCGCCCCCTGACTGGGGTTGGCCCAGGAGCAATGAGCCGCGTCTCAAATCTGTATCGCCCCCTCGAAGCAGGCCTAGGCATGGACCACTCCCAGCAGCTGCACAGCACGCCAGCTCAGATTTTGGGCGAAATGGGGCTTTTGGGGCTAGGGGTTTACCTGCTGTGGCTAGTGCTAGTTATCAGGCTCTGCCTACATTTGTCTCGCACCGGGCTGACCAGCACCAATCGCTGGCTGCTCTATGGAGTCGGCGGCAGTTTTTTAGCCTACGGCGTTTCTAGCCTGACCGATTATCAGCTTGAGAACATCGGCATTTCTACGGCTCTGGTGGCCCTGCTTGTCGTGCTGCTGAGCATAGCCCATGGGTCACTACCTCAGCCGCCTGCGGGTGGCACAACCCGCCGCTACCTCAGCCTAGGGCTACTGGCCTGGCTAGTGGTCACAGGCTACCTGTGGCTAATGGCCGACCTCGGCTTTTGGTATGCCCATCGCGCATCGCACCAGGCCAGTCAGGGTGATATGGCTGGCTCGCTACAGCACCTCTCCGCTGCTGCCGCTTTTGTTCCCTGGGACCCGACCTATCCAGCTCTGGCGGGACAGGAGCTCTACAGGCTGCTGCCCCTTGTTCCCCCAGAGGAACAGGCGGCGGTGCGCCAAGATATTCTGGCCAACTTCGCGGCAGCAGCGGCGATCGCCCCCAACGATGCCTGGTTTAACTACAATCTAGCCGCCCTCCTGCTGCCCCAAGACCCATCTGCTGCTGGGGTCTACAGCCGTCGCGCCGTACAGCTGCTGCCCCGCAGCGAGGGCTTTAGCCGCTATCTGCTGGGGCAAATCTATGTGGCCCAGGGGCAAACCGACGCGGCGGTTACTGCTTTTAGCCTCGAAGGAGTGGCCCAGCCCAGGTTTCTAACCCTGCCCCTGTGGCGTCAGGAGACCTTAGCTCCGCTTCAGGCCCCTGTGCTAGATCAGGCGCTGGCCTATCACGAAGCTGTGCTAGACGCTATGTCGCCCGCCGCCCCCAGTTACGCCACCTTCCTAGATCAAACGACCTTAGTGCGCTGGTGGCACCGTCGCCCCCTGCTGCCCCTAGAAACCGCTAAATTGAGGCCGATTGTGCAGGCCCTCTTAGCAACGGACCAGAGCACAGAAGCAGCTCTAGCGATCGCCAGTCAAGCTCTAGAGCAAACGCCCCAAGATCAGGGGCTGCTGCTGCTGCTCGCCTGGCTACGGCCTGGCGATGCCCCCAGCTACTTTGCTCGGACCACCCTAGCCCCAGCAGAACAGGCCCAGCTGCTCGCAACCCTGACTGAGTACCGAGACGTGCGATCGTGGCTAACGGCCCTAGGCACCCCGATCCAGCGTACGGGGCGCAGTCTGCTGGGCCTCACCTACCGCAATCGCTACGCCCAGAACATCAACTTCATTGCTCCTCCCGGAGGGGCAGACGGGCTAGATCAGTGGGTGATACCAGAGCTGCTGGGTTTGTTTCTAGACTTTCCGAGAGAATTTGTGGCCCTAGACCAAACCGTAGAGACCCTGCAAACCGAGCAGCTCGATCTGCCCAGCGCCGCCAGCAACAACTTCAGCGTTAGTCCCCCTCCCTCCGGAAAACTTTTTTGAAGGGGTGTGATCGCTGCACTAAAGCAAATGGGTAGGTTAGACCTAGGCGCAAATACCTCTTCTACCGCCTACCCTCAAGGAGACATACACCTATGAAAACCTCTCTCAAAGCCAACCTGTTGAAGCACCTGATTGCTAAAAAAGAAGAAGGCGGCTTCACTCTGATTGAACTGCTGGTTGTGATTATCATCATCGGCATTCTAGCCGCGATCGCGCTGCCCTCTTTCCTCAACCAGGCCAACAAAGCCCGCCAGTCTGAAGCTAAGACCTACGTTGGTTCTATGAACCGTGGTCAGCAAGCCTACCGTCTAGAAAACCCTGTGTTTGCCCCAGGCTTTGTGGAGCTAGCCATCGGCATTCCCTCTACCACTACCTACTACAACTACACTATTCCTTCTGCCAGCGTTGGCCCCTTTGGCGCGCTAGCGTTTGCTGACAGAATTGACACCGCGCTCAAGAGCTACGTTGGCGCAACCCAGCTGTCTTCGGGTAGTGCAACCCAAGAAGCCACCACTATCGCAGTCCTTTGCGAATCTAAACTGGCGAACGTCGCTGCCGGCACTGGCGCAGTCACCAGCTTTAGCAGTACTGCAAGCAGCAACGCCGTTACCTGCACCGATGCCGCCTGGAAGCGGCTGTAGGCCACCGGCTAACATCTGATTTCCTCGCATCAGTCAGTTAAGGGGCAGCCTCTCATTCTTGTGGGGCTGCCCTTTTGTCTCTTCTCGCGATTACGACGATCGCCGCTGCTGAAAGCGGCTGCGCAGAACGATCGCCACGCTGTTCATCAGCACCAGCATAATCAGCAGCACGATAATGGCGGCGGCCCCGTTTTCATGAAATTCTTTTTGGGGACGGCTGATCCAGTTAAAAATTTGAATGGGCATTACCGTAAACGGGCTTTGCACTACATCTACCGGGCAGCGCGCCAGATCTAAAGGGTTGAAGTAGGGAAACTCCTCGGTGCAGCCGGGGGTAAACGGCACAAAAGTCAGCGCTCCAATGGTAATCAGCGGCGCGGTTTCGCCAATGGCGCGAGACAGTGCCAGAATCACTCCGGTGAGAATACCGGAGAGCGCGGCGGGCAGCACATGATCCCACACCACCTGCCAGCGGCTGCCTCCCATGGCCAGTCCGGCTAGCCGAATGCCGTCGGGCACGGCCCGCAGCGCCTCGCGGGTAGCAACGATGATGATGGGCAGCACCAGCAGGGCCAGGGTCAGCGCTCCGGCCAGCACCGATCGTCCGCCGGTAACGGGCTGCATGAGCCGAACAAAAGCCGCCAGCCCCAGCAGTCCGTAGATGATCGACGGTACTCCGGCCAGGTTGCTGATGTTGATTTCGATCAGTCGAGAAAACCAGCTGTCGTCCGAGAATTCTTCTAGATACAGCCCTGCTCCGACTCCTACCGGGAACGCTACTAGGGGAACGATAATCATCACCCAGAAGGTGCCCGCCAGCGCCCCAATGATGCCGGCATTTTCGGGCTTGCGGGAGGGAAAGCTGGTGAGAAACTGCCAGCTGAGGCGGCCCCAGCCCTGACTCAGCACGTCGAATAGCAGCCAGCCCAGAACGCCAATCGCGATCGCGGTAGCCGCCCAGGTGGCCAGCTTAAACAAGCGATCGGCGGCGTAACGCTGGGGCAAGTTGCTGATAAAGGTGGTTTCGACCAGAAGTGGAGCTGTCTTAGATGGTGAAGCCATTAGTCGTATTTCTCCCGAAAGCGACGCACAAACCAGTAGCTAGCGACGTTTAACGCCAGGGTGATCAAAAACAGCGTCGTCCCGACGGCGAAAATAGTTTTGTAGGCCAGTGTCCCAAATGGAGCATCGCCCAGGCTGACCTGCACAATGAAGGCAGTCATTGTCATGACCGGAATGAAGGGGTTGATGAAACCCAAGCTGCTGTCAATAGCCTGGGGGTTTTGCCCTGCGGCCAGAGTCACAATCATGGTTTCGCCGATGGCTCGCGACACCGCTAAAATAACCGACGCCACAATGCCTGACAGGGCCGCTGGTATTACCACGGCCTGAATTGCTTCACGCTTAGTGGCCCCCATAGCAAAAGCCCCCTGGCGCAGATCTTGGGGTACAGCGCTGATGGCGTCTTCGCTTAAAGAGGCCACTAGAGGGATAATGCTGACCCCTAGCACCACGCCCGCGCTAAGGGCGTTAAACCCCTGAACCGAGGGAATCAGTCGCTGCAATAGGGGCGTTACCGTCAGCAGCGCAAAGTAGCCAAACACGACCGAAGGCACCCCGGCCAGCAGCTCTAAAACGGGCTTGAGCACCTGACGCAGCCTCGGGTCAGCGTACTCACTGAGAAAAATAGCGATCAGCAGGCCTAAGGGTACCGCCACAAGCATGGCCAGGGTTGTGGTCATTAGCGTGGCGCTGATCAGCACAAAAATGCCGAAGTCGGTGTCGTTGCTGAACAGCGGTGTCCATCGAGTGTCGGTAAAAAACCGCCTGATGGCGTGAAAGAAGCCGGCTAGGCGGCTAGGTAAACCAACTCCTAAAGCCTCAGCCTGACCAAACAGATCGTCGGGATCTGCCTTTTCTATCTGATCACTTACAGCCTGTAGCTGACCGGCTGTGGCGTTGGGCAACCGTTCGGGCAGCTGCTCAAGCCACAGTGACTGACGAAAAAATGGATCGAGGAAAAAGTCAAGAGTTTCGAAAATCAGCGTCAGTACGATGCCTAGCGTGGTCACAATAGAGACGGCTGCAAACAAAAGGCACACTGCCCGCACCAGCCTTTCCACCTGACGGCTGCGATAACGATTGGATTGCCATAGAGGAGCTTTTTGAGGAGAAGACGACACTGGCATTTGGGAAAGACCCTCTGCGGTGGGCTGGGGTATAAACACTACAATAAGTACGCTAAACCGCGATCGCGCAATCTGCTCAAGTATTTTCAGAAATTAGATAGTTCTTAAACCGACTTTAATTTGCTCTTCTTTGTTATTTATTAGCGTCTTAATCTGAGGGCAAAACTCGCTTATTTCGAGTCTCCTGTTAGGCGATTAAGATAGCGTTCAATGAGCAAGATTGCCACAATATCGTCGATGGGCCGGGAAATTTTGCGCAGCGCTTGAGGCACGAGGCCGACCAGTCCTGAAGCAGGATACATCTGCCAGTATCTCTCCCTCGCTTCCAGCGTGGTGTATCGCTCATCCACCAGCATAATTCGAGGTGGATCAGGTAGCTGACTGAGGGTGTTTTTCCATCCCTGGGAGGCGGTTTGGTCACCTAGCACGATCATGGAAATGGGAAACTGCTGACGCAGTGCAGCAATCTCATCCGTCACTGCATCGGCAGCAACGACCTGCTGATAGCGCAGCGTTCGATCTAGTCCCATAATGGCTAGACCACATTTCTGCCGTCCGGGGTCAAAGCCCAAAATTACCGGTTGGGACAGGGGGGGTGGAGTAGGCTGACTCACAGAGTTGGGGAGGTGAAAAATTTCCCCTCCATTGTGACACTCCAGCTTGATTTACTCGGGAAGTCTAATTTTTTTCAGCCGTTAGGAGTACAGAGCACGGCTTTAGCCTAGACCGTTAGGGCTAGCCTCATCACTTGAAGCACAAGGTTTGAGTTTTACACTAAACTTAGGCGGCAACAGCACTATGTAAAGCTGTGGATCCTAGATATTGAGAAGTGGCTATTCTTTCTCACTCATAGTACACTCGTTTCGAGCCTAAAGGGTTAACGCTGGCCAGTGCACATTAAGCGCGTTGAGTTGTCACATTTTAAGTCGTTTGGAGGCACGACCCAGGTTCCACTACTGCCTGGGTTTACCGTTATTTCTGGCCCCAACGGCTCGGGTAAGTCAAATATTTTAGATGCGCTGCTGTTTGGTCTAGGCTTGGCTAGCTCTAAGGGTATGCGGGCCGATCGCCTGCCCGATTTGGTTAACCAGAGTCAAATGAGTCGGCGCGCTACCTCTGAAGCTAGCGTTACCGTTACCTTTGACCTTAGCGACGTGCCTGCTGAACTACTGATGGAGGGCAACGACAACGGGAGAAGTGATCTAGGCAGCCCAGAAAATAGCGGTAGTCTGGCTAACTCCAATGGCCACAGTGACAATGGTCATAACAGCAATGGTCACAGCTCCAATGGTCACAGCGACAGCGGCGGACCTACGGTAAAAATTTCCGATCAGGCTGCTGCCATCGTCGTTCCCCGGCCGGTGGGGCGCGAGTGGAGCGTAACCCGGCGACTGCGGGTAACGAGTCAGGGTACCTACACCTCTAACTACTACATCAACAGCGAGCCCTGCACCCTCAGCCAGCTTCACGAGCAGCTGCAGCGGTTCCACGTTTATCCTGAGGGCTACAATGTGGTGCTCCAGGGGGACGTTACCAGTATTATTTCGATGAACTCCCGCGAGCGCCGGGAGATTATTGATGAGCTGGCTGGAGTGGCGGCCTTTGATCGCAAGATAGACCAGGCGCGGGGCAAGCTAGAAGCAGTTCGTGATCACGAAGAGCGCTTTCACATCGTAGAGCGCGAGCTACAGACTCAGCTTGAGCGACTGGCGCAGGATCGGCAAAAAGCTGAAAAGTACCAGCGCCTGAAGGAAACCTTTCAGACGAAGAGCCAGTGGGAAGCGGTACTGCTGTGGCGGAGCCAGCAGCGGGCGATCGCGGCTCTTCGTCTAACCCTAGAGCAGGGAGACGTCGAGTCTACTCGGCTGGCTGAGTCAATTGCCCAGGGGCAAGGGGCGATCGCGGCCCTAGAGACCGAGCTAACGGCTCTCAACGTCCGCATTCGGGCCATGGGTGAAGACGAGCACCTGGCTCTTCAGGCTCGGGTCGCCACCCACGAAGCCGAACTGCGCCAGGTGCAGCGCCAGGTGCAGGAGAACCGCGCTGCTACCAACCAGGCCGCCGCTCAGCGCCGCGACACCGAGATCGCCCGCCAGCAGCAGCAGCGCGATCTTGAGCAGGTAGGCCAGGCGATCGCCGCCCTGACTACCGGCGATTTAGTCGCCCTCAGTACGGCCAGAGACCAAGTACAGCAGGCCCTAGATGAGCGCCGCCAGGCCACCCTGGCGATCGCCTCGGCGTCCCAGACCAGCATTCAGCAGCAAAGCCAGCTGCGCCAGGCGATTGAGACTCTGCGGGAGACCGTTGAGCCCCAGCGGGCTGAGCAAATTCGTCTGCAGGAACGGCTGCGGCAGCTCGGGCAGCAGATCGAAACCCTCAGCGGGCAGCGCAGCGTCCTAGCCGATGTGCCAGCGGAATCTGTCGACACAGAGCTTACCCAGCGGCTGGCGGCGGCAGAAAAAGAAATTCAGGATATCGCTGCTAAGACTGCCGCCGCCGAGGCCGAGCGATCGGTGCAGCGCGACACCCAAACCCGGCTGCTTAAGGAGCAGCGCGACAAGCAGCGCGAGCTCGACAAGCTCGAGGCCCAAGCCCAGGCTATGCAAGAAAGCCAGGGCACCCACGCCACCAAGCTACTGCTCGACAGCGGCCTAGCAGGCATCAGCGGGCTCGTTGCTCAGCTCGGTAAAGTCGATCCCAAGTTTCAGCTAGCGCTAGAGATTGCCGCTGGAGCTCGCCTCGGCTATCTGG
>JBARUP010000089.1:0-2873 GCA_049645805.1 Nodosilinea sp. | reverse complement strand
CAGCAGCTCGACCCGGCGATCGCCCAGAATTCCCGCCGCAATCATTTGGTGGTATTGCTCAAGCGTCCATTTTGCGATCGCAACGTGGGGTGTCATCGCTTCTCCTTGGCCCTTACTGGCGTTGCCTACAACCAGGCTTTAACCCTATTGTGGCAGATGGGTTAGCTACCCAATCCGCCTTCGAGAACTCCTAGCCTTACCAAGACCACCCCAGCGATGAAATTTGTGCTCTACAGCAAGCCTGGTTGCCACCTGTGCGAAGGCCTAGCTCAAAAGCTAGCCGCCGCCGCCCACCTAGCCTTTGAGCTAGAGGTGCGCGACATTACCACCCGCGACGACTGGTTTCAGCGCTACCAGTACGAGATTCCGGTGCTGTGCCAGGTGCGTGCCACCGACGCTGGCGGGCAGGAAATCCCTCTGCCCCGCCTGTCTCCCCGAGCGCCCCAGGCCAGGGTGGAGCAATTGATACAGACTTATATGGGCCACAGTAAGGCAGAATAGGGCAACTTCAGTGATGTGAGGAGTTGCTGACATGAAGCTGCGTCAACTGCTTGAGGACTTGCCCGCCGGGCTAATTGAGACCGGGTTTACGCTGCCGAATGAGGCGGGCGATCACCCTTCAGGGTCGGTCTGGGACCAGCGCGATATCAAGGGTCTATGCACCAATTCCCACGCCTGCCAGCCGGGGGATGTCTTTGTTGGCATGCCTGGTACACGGGTAGACGGCGGCGAGTTCTGGCCCAGTGCGGCAGCGGCGGGGGCCGTGGCGGCTCTGGTGTCGGCACAGGCCTTAAAAAACCGCCCAGCCGATGGCTCTGTCTGCGTGGTACCAATGACCGATATGTCGGTGGCTTGCGCTGAGGTAGCCGCCCGCTTCTATAACTACCCGGCCCGGCAGATGGGCCTAGTGGGGGTAACCGGCACCAACGGTAAGACCACCACCACGCACCTGATTGAGCATCTGCTGAATGCGGCAGAACAGTCAACCGCGCTGCTGGGCACGCTCTACACCCGCTGGCCGGGGCATCAGCAAACCGCCCTTTACACCACTCCCTTTGCCGTCGAACTCCAGGCCGAGTTGGCAAAGGCGCGAGATGCGAACTGTCGCTACGCGGTGCTAGAAGTCAGCTCCCACGCCCTGGCCCAAAAGCGAGTGTGGGGCTGCCCCTTTGAGGTGGCGGTATTTACTAACCTGACCCAGGATCACCTCGACTACCACCGCGACATGGAAGACTACTTCCAGGCCAAGGCGCTGCTGTTTAGCGAAACTTACCTGAGAGGACGAGCCGTGGTGAATATCGATACGCCCTACGGAGAGAGGCTGGTCGCCCAGCTGCCCCCAGAGCGAGTGTGGGCCTACAGCACTCAGAATACCGAGGCTGACCTATACACAGGCGACCTCACCTATCAGGCCAACGGGGTGACGGGAACGCTCAAGACTCCGATCGGCACGGTACCCTTTAGCTCGCCTTTGGTGGGGCAGTTTAACCTAGAGAATCTGCTGGCAGCGGTGGGGGCGGCGCTGCATCTGGAGGTGCCCTTAGAGTCAATCGCGGCGGCGCTGCCTAGGTTTGACGGGGTGCCGGGGCGCATGGAGCAAATCAAGGTCAACCCAGCCCAAGACATCAGCGTGATTGTGGATTATGCCCACACCCCTGACAGCCTCAAGAATTCTCTGACGGCAGCGCGGCCCTTTGTGCCAGGGCGGCTGATCTGCGTGTTTGGCTGCGGCGGCGATCGCGATCGCACCAAGCGTCCCCAAATGGGTCGCATTGCCTACGACATAGCCGACGCCGTAGTGATTACCTCCGACAACCCCCGCACCGAAAACCCAGAGCAGATTTTACAGGATGTAGTGGCGGGCATACCGGCAGAACTAGGGGCAGACCAGGTAGTGTGCGATCGCGCCACCGCCATCCGTACCGCCATCGCTATGGCCCAGCCGGGAGACGGCATTTTGATTGCGGGTAAAGGCCACGAAGACTACCAGATCCTCGGCACCGAAAAAATCCACTTTGACGACCGCGAGCAGGCCCGCCATTTCCTCAAAGAACGGTATTCGAGCTAGTGACCTAACCCGAGTTGAAAGAGTTTAGGTGAATACACGCAATACTCTTGCCGTCACATCAGGTACTTTGTATTGGGCAGCTGAAACTAACTCAGCAGAGTCTGATCTATAGCTTTGGTCAGCTCTGGCCCGGCCCCAGTCCGTTGGAGCACTATGCAGTCTTCTTCAGAGCAGGAGGTGTCGCTGCACCAGCTGCTTCAGCTCAGTACAGCGACGCCAGACTATATACAGGTGAAACCTGAAGGGTTTATGACAATTCTGCAGTCAACTGTAGAATTTTTTGAGGCCCACAATATTCAGGCAAACCTGCTGGTCAAGCTGCCTAGAGGCGACGGCTGGAACGAAGATGTCCAGCGCTACGGTCGGGGCTTAGAGCAGCCCCACCAGGTGTTTCGGTTTGTGCCAAGCCCAGGCTCACCCGCTGAGCAGATCATAGTCCTTGCTACCGATCACCTCTGGCGAAACGACTACTTCGTAGTGGTACAGTCCGAGAGCTTTGCAGCAATGGTCGTGGCCCATCGTTTGCGGCCCCTATCGGCTACGGCCCAAGGAGATGGCCAAAGACAAGCAGAGGCACAACCTTCTTCCAGCGCTGACGATGAAGAAGCCGCTGTGCTGACTGAGGCAGAGGGACATCGGGTAGCCTATCTCTCGGTGTGCTGCTCGGCAAACCCCGACTTAGTGGCCACTGTTCTGAGCGCCATTGTCAACCAGATAGATCAGGGCGGTATGACCAGTGCCCACTTCGACCTCACCGCCCTAGCGCAGCAGTGGTCTCTGGCAGGAGTACCCCAGACCCTCACGC
>JBARUP010000088.1:0-1583 GCA_049645805.1 Nodosilinea sp. | reverse complement strand
ACTCAGTTCATGATGCTGATCAGCCGTTTCTAACGCCAACCTCTGAACTGGGTGTTTATCGTGGCCGCGATCTCGGGCCTGACCTTTGCCTATCGGCGATATTACGCCACTCTTAACGGACGGCGGGTTATCGATCGCTTATCCCTCAAGATGCCCCTGTTTGGCGACTTGATTCAAAAGACGGCCACGGCTCGCTTTTGCCGCACCTTTGGCTCATTGTCGAAGTCGGGGGTGCCTATTTTAACGGCCCTAGAAATCGTGCGCGATACAGCCGGTAACCAGGTTATTGCCGAGGCCGTCGACGAGGCCCGCAAGGATGTTCAGGGCGGCGGCATGATTAGTTTGGCGCTTCAAAAGCACGCCGTATTTCCAACCATGGCGATTCAGATGATCAGCATTGGGGAAGAAACAGGGGAGCTAGATGCGATGCTGATGAAGGTGGCTGACTTCTACGAAGATGAGGTAGAACAGGCCGTAAAAGCTCTCACTAGCGTGATGGAGCCGATTATGATTGTGGTTCTGGGGGGCATGGTAGGTTCAATTCTGGTGTCGATGTATTTGCCCATGTTCAAGATTATGGATGCCATTGGCTAGAGTTCGATAGCTCTCGTGGCTTAGTTTTTAACCCGGGGCAATAGCCCCTAAAAACTTGTGGCCAAGGCAGGCTTGCCTTGGCCACGCTTTACCTATGCCTGGTTGACCAAAAAATGCCCAGCAGAACTAGGTAAGTAGACCAGCGCTCAAACGATGGATGGCTCGCTGGGCCACTTCTCCATAGCTAACTTCTCCGCAGAACAACTTAGCCATGGTAAGGGTGCTAGAAGGGCGTTGAACGCCGATACGGTAGGCTAGGGCAGGAGCTTGGTAGACCACGCGGGCCAAGCGTCTAGCCCAGCGCATGTCTTCACCCCACTCTCTGTTGATGGTGTCGGTGTATGCGGCGAGAGCCGTGTTGCTACCCTGCATTGCCTCAGCGATCGCCTCTGCTGCCTTGAGGCCACTAAAAATTGAGGGTCGAATTCCCTCCGCTGTGAAGGGGTCTACCACGCAGGCCGCTTCGCCCGCCAGCACGGCTCGATGGGTATGCAGAGTTTGAGGGCCGTCCCAAACAAAGATTGGGTGACCGAAGTGCTGCACAGTGCTGGCATCAACATCAAAGGCGGCAGCGTAGTCGGCAACTGGCGTTCGCAGGTCTTGCTTGCGCTGGATTCCAGAACGAAACACACCGCCGCCGATAGAGTAACCATCGGCCTTGGGAAAGTTCCACAGATAGCCCTGCTGAAGCAGGCCTAGGTCAAAATGTATTACAGGCTCATCGGGTACTTTTAGGCGAGGCTCGGCTTCCAGGGCGGCAGCTAGCTGGTACTTTTGCTTTGGAAAGCCAAGCCACTTGGCCATGCTTCCGCGAGCTCCGTCTGCCGCAATTAGAAACTGACCCTGAACGGGGCCTCGAGTAGTCTCAACCTGCCAAAAGTCGTTTTGCTTAACCAAGTTCTGAGCCTTTGTGCCATCCCACAGGATAGCTCCCTGCTTTTGGGCCTGCTGAACGATGAAATGGTCAAATTCGTCGCGCCGCACCATCC
>JBARUP010000087.1:0-4062 GCA_049645805.1 Nodosilinea sp. | reverse complement strand
TAATAAAGAGGCGTAGGTCATGGTCAGCTGCGGTATGTGAGAGAGACAGTGTGCGGTAACACTAGGTAAACAAGCCGATTTAGAATCGGCTTTAAGAATGCAAGAACTAGCTTCTCCTTCTTTGAAGAGGAGAATCTGCTTTCTATTATTCAGAGTGGCGTTGCCCACCCCTAAAATATATAGAAACGACCTGGTACCTAGAAAACAGATGGGAAACCATCCAGCACCGAGATCAACTCAAAAGATCAGATAAGCAAACACTCAGCTAAATAGCTTTTTAGAACTTGCTTATTTTCTTGAGAAATCCTTAATTTCAGTCTATCACGGGATTCTCTGGCCAGAAGGCTAATTTGAAGCCAAACAGCATAAATTTGGGCGGCCTCCAAAATTAGCCGCGGCTTTGGCTCATCGCCCACGGCGATCGCGGTATTCGTTGCTACAATCCTGCTGGCGCGAGGGTTTAGGCTCCCAGGTGAAACCGCCTCTGGCTAGGGTTTAGCAGTGACAACAGCGGAAAACCCTGGTTTTTGCCAATACTCCTTCTGGGGTTGCCTTAGAATGACGATAGAATATGTAAAAATTCGTAACTTTACCGCTCTTGCCGGGGTCTATGACATCAGTAACTTCTCTTATCGCGCCGTTTGAGTCCGACCTCGACCTGATGACACAAAACTTAAATGGGTTAATCGGGGCTAGGCATCCTGTTCTATCGGCGGCAGCAGAACATTTGTTTGGGGCGGGGGGCAAGCGTTTGCGCCCTGCCATTGTATTGCTGCTTTCTAGGGCCACCCTGTCAGGGCAAGACATTACAACTAAGCATCGCCGCTTAGCTGAAATTACCGAAATGATCCACACCGCCAGTCTGGTGCACGATGATGTGGTCGATGAATCCAGTCTGCGGCGGGGCGTACCCACTGTGCACAGCAGCTTTGGCAACCGCATTGCTGTGCTGGCCGGAGATTTCTTGTTCGCTCAGGCCTCGTGGTACTTAGCTAACCTCGACAATCTGCGGGTTGTCAAACTGCTCTCTCAGGTCATTATGGATCTAGCAGAGGGAGAAATTCAGCAGGGCCTCAACCGCTTTGACACCAGCCTTTCCATCGATGCTTATTTAGACAAAAGCTATTTTAAAACCGCTTCGCTGATGGCCAACAGCGCCAAGGCGACGGGAGTGCTCAGCGATGTGTCCGAAACGGTAATTGAGCAGCTCTACGACTATGGTCGTCATTTAGGGCTAGCCTTTCAGATCGTTGATGACATTCTCGACTTCACCAGCTCTGATGAGGTATTGGGCAAGCCTGCCTGCTCGGATCTAAAAAGCGGCAACCTGACTGCCCCAGTACTCTACGCTATGGTAGAACATCCTTTTCTCACCACTTTAGTTGAGCGAGAGTTTTCTGAGGCCGAAGATTTTGCTCAGGCGATCGAGCTTGTGCACCGCAGCAGCGGCATCGGGCGATCGCGAGAGCTAGCGTCCCATCACGCGCGGCAGGCAGCAGCCTGTCTCGACCACCTGCCGCCCTCCGCCGCCCGGCAGGCGCTGCGGGATCTGACTAGCTATGTGCTGCGTCGGATTGCCTAGGAGAACTATGGGTCAAGAGATTGAGCGGAAGTTCTTGGTAGTGGGCGACGGCTGGCGCATTGCTGCCCAGGGCGAACTGCTGTGCCAGGGCTACATCCCTACTCAGGATGCCCGTACGGTGAGAGTACGTCAGATTGGCGATCGCGCCTACATCACCTTGAAAGGTCCTGCTGTGGGGCTGGTCCGTCCTGAGTTTGAGTATCCTATTCCGCTCGAAGATGCCCGGCTCATTTTAGATACCCTTTGCCAGCCCCCGTTTGTGGAAAAAACTCGCCACCGTCTGCCCCTTGGAGATATCGTTTGGGAAATAGACGAGTTTTGGGGCGACAATCAAGGTCTGATTGTCGCCGAAGTTGAGCTAACCAGCCCCGATCAATTTGTAGATTTACCAGAGTGGGTCGGTGCAGAGGTGACCGATGACCCCCGCTACCAAAATTCCAGCCTGGCCCGCGCTCCCTTTTCGAGCTGGAGTTCCTAGGCTAAATTCCTAGGTCAAATACTGTCGCCCTCGCCACTGGGTAGGTCGCCGCAGCGAAGAGATGCCGATGCGAACCACCGCCGCTGGGTCAGCTAGAGGCGACAGCCAAAAAGCCCAGGCTCCTGGCGCTTTAAGATTGTAGGCCGAGACAACGGCCGCCTGCATTCCAATCCGTGTCGCCAGCAGCCCTAGATTTAAGCCCCACAGCAGCAGCAGCGGCAGCGTCCAGCCTTCACTCTGATGGACTAGCCAGAGTCCAGGTGCCAGCACCCAGGGCAGCCCCTGCACCATCGCTAGAAAAGCTAGGTCCCACCATACCTGCGGGGCCGAGGCGGCGTCTTTTAGGTCTAAAGACCGCCCCCACTCTCGCCAGGTCTCAGCCATCCCCTCGTACATGCGCACGTCCAACAGGCGGCTGCCGTCCCAAAAACCGACTTTGGCACCCTGGGCAGCGGCGTAGCGGGCTAGGGTGACGTCATCACAGAAAGACGCCGCAGCGGATTGATACCCGTTGAGCTGCTGCAGAAGCGATCGCCGCACCATGAAGCACTGACCATTAGCCATCACTCGCTGGGGCGCTCCGCTGGAGCTACCCGCTGGGCCAAAGCGATAAACCAGCGTCATCAGCAGAGCCGGCTGTAGCCAAAACTCACCGGGGGACTTGAGAATAAATCGGGGTGCCAGCGACACTAGGTCGTAGCCCTCTGTCGTCATGGCTTTTGCTAGGGCGGCCACTAAACCTGGCTGGGGCTGAGTGTCGGCATCAATACCTAAGACCCATGTGCTTGCGGTAGCCGTGTGGCGAAAGCCGTAGTCTAGGGCCCAGGGGCGGCCTATCCATCCCTGGGGTAGAGGGTCGTCTTCAAGCAGTCGCAGTCGCGGATCGCCAGTTTGGTAATCTTTGACCACCGACTGAGTACCATCAGTGGAGCGACTATCGACCACAATCACCTCGCGCAGCTCGTAGCTCTGACGAGTGAGCCCCTCCAGGCAAGGACTGAGACGACCGGCCTCATTTAGGGTAGGCACCACCACCGATACAGACCCTAGCTGATCTAGCGTTGGGGATGCCGGGTGCAGGGGCGGGCGACGAAATGGGCCTTTTACCAGCCTTGACAGCAGCACCGCCACCATCGGCACCTGCACTGCCAAAAGTATCAGCGCCACAGCGCTTAACCAGGTAGCCACGTCGGGCAAGGAAGTACCTCAAATCAGATCAGTAATGACTAGCCAATACCTCAGCGGCAGACGGGACGCTGCCCCGAACCCTACTTCAGAGCTACCTTGGCAGAACTGACCGGCGTTTCGACGGCCTGAGCCGCCTGAGTAACACCAGACAGAGACTCCTGAGCAGTGGCTCGCCAGCACAGTACGGCCGGCAGCGCCCCGGTCAGAATGCCTAAGACAATAGGCACGTAGAAACCAGCGGCCAGGCTCATGACTAGAGCAAAGCCGAAGTTAGATAAATATACGACTAAAGGTATAGTGAGCTGCGCTTGGTCT
This sequence comes from Nodosilinea sp., assembly GCA_049645805.1. Lineage (GTDB taxonomy): Bacteria > Cyanobacteriota > Cyanobacteriia > Phormidesmidales > Phormidesmidaceae > Nodosilinea. The sequence continues at coordinate 499 of JBARUP010000087.1, read as the reverse complement.
AGCTCAGGGGTGACTCTAAAAATTTTCCACAGCCCCAGAGCCACGGCCATAAACACAACCCCTGTACCCAGCCAGCCAGCGAAGTTTTGGTAGGGCATACCAAAAAACGCACCGGGCTGATGCCAGTACCAAAAGGGTAGCGCCGTTTGACTCATGGCTGGGTCGAGCACAAAATCCCAAGAGGTCAAGAGTACAGAGCCCAGCAGCAGTGCCGCTAGCGATCGCGCCCAGCCGTAGCGGCTAGGACTGCTGTCCGCTGCCAGACCGCTGCGAGCCAGCAGAAGAGAGGACAGCCCTAAATAAAACCACGACAGCGGAATCGTAAAGGGGACGAGCCCGGCCACCTTGTAGCCCAGTCCGTTGAGGTAGCTGTAGTGGCCAAAGGGAAAACCGGTGCTGGTGCCCAGGAGTTCGCTGGTCAGAGAAATGCCTACGGACGCGATCGCAAAGGTAAGTAGGCAGCTTAGCCCCAGGGTTCGGTAGGCATACAGGGTCACCG
>JBARUP010000086.1:0-2393 GCA_049645805.1 Nodosilinea sp. | reverse complement strand
CTGCTAGATTTTGGCTTAAAGACTGAGAGCTGATTCACTTTCTCACCTCGTTTACAGCTGTATACTGAACACAAAACCGGCGACTCGCCGCCAAAGCACGCTCAAACACTGTGGCTCTGCAAGGATTAGTTGTGATAGCCTTTAACCGTATAAAAGCCGAGATCTATCAGCGGCTGGCGGTGTTTAACGGGTTAGGGAGACTGCTAGACAAAAAAGATGCCGCTCTACCCTTTCCCAGCATGGTGATTGAGTACATTGTGCCCCAGTCTAAGAGCTGGGCTTTTCGCTGCTGGCACCGGCAAATGGTGAAGTCGGCCCGGCGATCGGAGGGGTTCTTGCGGGCCGATCGCCATCGCCCTTTGCTGGTGCAGGAAGGCTGCCTCAAGTGGTACACCGTGCTGCACTTTGAGCAGCCCCGCCACCTTGACCAGTGGCTAAACTCCAGCGATCGCGGTGCGCGTCTTGAGACCGGACGCGACATTTTTAAGTCCTACACATTCAAATCCTTTGAGACCGGCAGGGAAGGCTGGTTTAGCGACCAGTCGGGGGAAGTCGCTGGCCTTGGCCCCCCGGTTTGGAAGGAGATCTTGGCGGTGGTGCTGGGGCTGTACCCAATCATCATGGTGCAGGGCTTTGTTTTTGAGCGACTAGAGGTGTTCGACTCGTGGGATCCGGCCAGCGCTATGTTGGTCAACAACCTGATTACCACCTGCGTATTTACCTTGATAGTTATGCCGCGCATTGGGCGGGGGCTCAACTTCTGGTTACGGCCTGCCTACCGCCCCTCTTCAGCGCAAATAGAGATTGTCGGTACTGCTATGACCTTGCTAGCTATGGCGGCTATGGTTTATGTCTTCAGTGAGATGGTTTGAGGCCTTAACAAAGCTTAACCTTTGTCTAAGGTTGTCTCTTCTGTGTCCCTGCTGACCCTATGACATTTTCCGCTGCGCTTCAGCTATCCAACCGTCAGGTGTCTATTCAGGCCGCAGGTCGGTTCTTAATTCAGATCTGCTACGGGCTAATTACTTTTTATATCCCGATCTTATTTGTCAACAAGATGGGATTTTCGGCTACCGCTGTTGGCTTCGCTCTCAGCCTCTGTGCCGTTGCCGAGGTTGCAGGGCATTTTATCAGCGGTGGCTTGTCCGACTCACCCCAGTTCGGTCGCAAGGCGGTGCTGAGCCTGTCTGCGGGGCTGGGTGTGGCGGCCTCTGGAGTACTGCTCATTGCTCACAGCCTTTGGCTACTGGTAATAGCCCGCTTGATTCTGGGTATTAGCATAGGGCTTTACTGGCCAGCTTCTGGGGCAGCGGTCATTGATGTCACCGAGTCAGAGGATTGCAGCAGCGCCTTTGCCGTCATGAGCGTAGCTGAGTCTGTAGGCACCGGTTTGGGAATCTTGGGCGGCGGCGCTCTGCTAACGGTAGTGGGCGGCGATCCTACTCTTGTTTTTGTAGGCTGCGGAATTATATTTCTGGTCTTTCTGGCTCTCATTCAGGGGGCAATGGTTGAAGAGTATCAGCCCTCCGCGAGTTCCGATGCGGTTGACGGTATCGTCAGCGCTCTCAAGGACAAGACCCTCTTGATGTTTATAGTCACAAACACTCTTTTTACGACCTATGTGGCCCTGATCACCAGCACCATTCCGCTCTACTTCACCAACTTTTTAGCCGGTGACGGCGCAGCGTCAGGGGTGTCGGTAGGTAGCACGGCTAGCCTATTTACCTGGTGCTATATCGGCGTGGGGGCGGTGCTGCAAATACCCACTACGAGCCTGCTGCTACCCCTGCGCCGAATTTGGGTGCTCAGCAGCGCGATCGCCCTGTGGGGAACAGGTTTTGCTCTGCTTTGGGTAGCGGGCATCTTTGTCGAGGCGCAGTTTGTCTGGGCGGCCGCTGCGCTGTGCCTGCTATCACTGGCTTCAGTAGTCTATAAGCCGCTTTTCATCGCCACAGTAGCCGACTTAGCGCCCGCTCCACTACGGGGGGCTTATCTGGCCGTCAGTTCGCAGTGCTGGACGCTGGGCTATTTCATCGGCCCGACGCTGGGGGGCTGGGCTATGGACCAGTCGGTAGTAATGGCTCGTCACTTTTGGCTAGAGGTCGCCGCTAGCAGCGTGCTGTGCATGGTTCTGCTCTGGGTGTTTGAGGCCGCTCGGATGCGAACTCCCCTGCAGGTAGCTAAGGCTGAGCTTTCGGTAAAAGCTGGGTAACAGCTTGACTTTGTCAGCCAGACTACCGTGACAATTGCTAGTTTACCCTCGAACCTAGCGCTGGGCCTCTACAACAACAGGGCTCACCAACCCCCAGTGGGGATTGCCTTCACCGGTCGTCAAACTGACCCAGCCTAGGCCCTCACTGGTGCCCGTCCAAATCTTGTTGCCGACGTTAGGC
>JBARUP010000085.1:0-11091 GCA_049645805.1 Nodosilinea sp. | reverse complement strand
AGCCTCGATAATCGACGGCTAGCACTGAAACGCCAAGCGATCGCAGCTGTATGGCTTTCCCCAAGTTGCTGGAGACATTGCCAGCATTGCCGTGAAAGTACAAAATTGTTGGCTCGCTGCCCTTGTCCGCCGGTAGCCACCAGCCGTGCAGGCGCTCGCGCCCCGTCGCTAGCGGAATCCATACATCGCTGTAGTCCAAACCAAAGGCACTAGGGGTTACGTCGATTGCTGAGCCTGGAAAATACATCAGACGACGCTGACCAACCCACAGCCACCCACACAGTAAGCAATAGACAACCGCCACAGTGCCCAAAATACCAAGAAGAAGCTTGAGCATGGCTACGGAGGACGGGTGAAACGTGGACAGGTAGACGCTTAGGTAAAGAGGAGCTGGGAACAACGCCAAGAACACCCAAATGTTTGCACATGATTATGGGGGATCTGCCCTAGTTGTTCGTACTTCCCTGTGCCAGTTTTTTAGTAGAAAGGGGTTAGATAAAGAATTTTCCAGCCCGGTGCCCCTGCTCCGTTTCGAATACTCACTCACCCTCCTTACCCATTCACTCCTGCACTCATCCACTCACCCCCGGCACCCGCTGATGCCAGTGCGTTGCCTGCTCATAGGCATAGCCCACTTCAAACAGCAGGTCTTCGCGCAGAGCATTGCCGATTAGCTGCAGGCCAATGGGCAGGCCCTGGTCATCGAAGCCGCAGGGCAGGCTCAGCCCCGGCAGGCCCGCTAGGTTCACCGGAATTGTCATCAGGTCGGTCAGATACATGCTGAGCGGGTCATCCACTTTTTCACCAGCTTTAAAGGCGGTGGTAGGAGCGGTGGGGCACAGCAGCACATCTACCTGGTCAAAGGCGGCCTCAAAGTCTTGCTTAATCAGCGTGCGGACTTTTTGAGCCTTGAGGTAGTAGGCATCATAATAGCCCGCCGATAGGGCGTAAGTGCCAATCATGATTCGCCGCTTAACCTCTGGCCCAAAGCCCTCGGCTCGGGTCTTGGTGTACATAGTCATCAGGTTGTCGCTGGCGGTGCGAGCACCGTACTTAACGCCGTCGTAGCGGGCCAGGTTTGAGGAGGCCTCGGAGGGGGCAATGATGTAGTAAGTCGGCAGGCCGTAGGCGAACCGAGGACAGGTCACTTCCTGAATCTCGGCTCCCAGATCTTTAAGCTGCTGAATCGCGGTTTCGGTGGCGGCTCTAACGGCGTGGTCGATGCCTTCGGCAGCAAAGGTTTCAGTAATAATGCCAACTTTGCGGCCCTTGAGATCAGTCTTGAGATACTGGGTGTAGTCGGGAACCGGCACATCTAAACTGGTAGAGTCTTTGGGGTCGTGACCTGCGATCGCCCCCAGCATTAGAGCTGCATCTTCCACCGTGCGCGCCAGCGGGCCAATTTGGTCGAGGGAAGAGGCAAAGGCTACTAGGCCATACCGCGACACTCGTCCGTAGGTGGGCTTTAGCCCTACGACACCGCAGAAGGAAGCCGGCTGGCGAATAGAACCGCCCGTGTCTGACCCCAGAGCCACGGCGCACTCTCCGGCGGCCACGGCGGCGGCCGACCCACCTGAGGAACCACCGGGGACATGGCTAACGTTCCAGGGATTGCCGGTGAGCTGGTAGGCAGAGTTTTCGGTGGAGCTGCCCATAGCAAACTCGTCGAGGTTGGTTTTACCCAAGGCGATCGCCCCGGCGTCCCGCAGCCGCTCCGTTACCGTAGATTCGTAGGGCGGCACAAAGTTCTCTAGAATCTTTGAGGCGCAGGTGGTGCGAACCCCCTCGGTACAGAGATTGTCTTTGAGGGCGATGGGAATACCGCTGAGCAAACCAATATCTTCCCCAGCGGCAATGCGGGTATCGACCCGGGCCGCCTGAGCCAGGGCGCGATCGCCCGTCACCGTCAGATAGCTGTGAACTTGAGGTTCCAGAGCCGCGATCTGGTCGAGGTAGCCCTGGGTAATTTCGACCGCAGAACGTTCTTTGCTGACTAACTGTTGATGCAGGGCGCGGATGACAGACATGGGACTCCTTGACAACTGATCCAGAACAAATAGCGGGGACGCCTGCTAGGACGACAAAGGCAACGGGCACCAAGGTATCAGTATAGGAAGGATAGGGCGCGAAATATAGCTAGCTGAGCCGAGAAACCTGCTATTAGCAGTCAAGGGACAGATCGACAGCGACGCAAACCTATAATGGGTTTAGACATCAATTCAACGACCTGTGCGCTGCTCCTCAGCTCCCAATCGTTCTAGTAAGGCCGAGCAGCACTTCACCATCATTTCTATGGCACACACAACGCTATTTCAGCTTTTGCAGCGGGTCATTGCAAAAGCTTCCCTGTCTGCAAACCTGTTAGCGGACGATTCTGCCCTCGATCCCTCCAAAGGCGGCAGTGAGCAGCTCCACACCCTATCGCGGCGGCAGATGCTGCGCTGCTCAGCTCTAGCCGCAGGGGCTACGGCCCTTGGCGTTAAACCTGGGAAGAAAGCATCTTCCTCAGCCCGAATTGCTGTAGTGGGCGGTGGTCTAGCTGGTCTAAATGCAGCCTACACGCTGCAAAAGCTGGGCCTAGCCGCCACGGTCTACGAGGCGAAGCCCTGCGTAGGCGGGCGCATTCAGTCTCGCGCAGGGCTGGTCGTGCCGGAGTTGGTCAACGACATGGGGGCAGCCTTCATCAACTCAGACCACACCGACCTGCTAGCACTGGTCAAAGAGCTGGGTTTAGATCTCTTCGATCGCCGCACCCTGACCGAAACGCTGCCCTTTCCTGAAGTAGCCTTTTATTTTGAGGGCCGCACCCTGAAGGAGGCGGAACTGGTGGAAGCACTGACGCCCCTAGCGGCTCAGATTGGGCAAGATGGAGCCTTGCTGGTGAAGGATTTTGACCGCTACGCGCCCCGGTTCGATGCGCTATCGGTGGCGGATTATTTAGATTTACACCGGGACAAGATTGGACGACAGTACGTGCGATCGCTGCTCGAAGCCACCATTCGTACCGAGTACGGCGTCGAGGCCCACGAATCTTCTGCATTGCAGCTAATCTACAACCTGCCCCAGGTGCGTAACCGCCGGGCTAAACCCCTTACCGCCGACGAACTGTTCTTGGTCAAGGGAGGTACTGGGAAAATTCCCCAGGCCCTGGTCGCCCGCTTGCAGAATCCGGTCAAGACCGGTTGGCGGTTACGAACAATTCAGAGCCAGGGCAATGGGTTCCGCTTAAGCTTCAACCAAGCAGAAATCGACGCCGACTACGTGATCTTAGCCCTGCCGTTTCCGGCCCTGCGGCGGGTTGATGTGCAGGTTGAGCTACCCCCAACCCTGAACAAATTTATTCAGGTATGTGGCCCCGGCCGCAATGAGAAACTATTTGCCGGGTTTACCCATCGCCCCTGGCTACAGCCGTGCGGGTTCACGGGCGGAGCCTGGAGCGACCTAGGCTACAGCGGTCTGTGGGATGATACCCAGCGCCAGCCGGAGCACCACCAGGGGGTGCTGACCTTCTTTTTGGGCGGCGATGAGCTAAGCTGCGCCGAGGGGGACGTAGCCGCGCGGGGACGACAGATGGTTGGTCGCACGGTCCCCTACATGCGGGAATTGCAGGGGGCGGCGGGCGATCGCTACGCCCGCACCGCCTGGGGCAAAGATCCCGACTTTGGCGGTAGCTACAGCACCTTTAGGCCAGGACAATACCTCAGGTTCAAAGACCATCTCTACGTAGAGTCTGAGCATCCCGCCGAGCGGCAGACGGTGCAGGTGGGCAACCTGGCCTTTGCCGGAGAGCAGTTTAGCGACGAGTACTATGGCTATATGAATGGGGCAGCGCAGACCGGACGGCTAGCGGCTACGGCCATTGGCGAGGCGATTGGTGGCCAGCTCAATTCGATACCCAGAGAAAGCTCAGTCCTGGCCTAGGAAGAGTTCTGTATCCGAACCGTATAACCCTCGGTTTCACAGAGGCCAAAATGTAGGAGCAAATGGCATTTGCTCCTGAGGAATCGGGGATAACCAAACAGGATTTAGTGTAAGGCAAGATCTAGTGTAAGGCTGATTTCTCAGACAAAAAATCCCTGGAACCACTTGGTTCCAGGGATTCTCTGAACAAATTAAGGGTTCGACCGCCTAGGCATTTGCGGCAGTTATGCGCTTCTAGTCGCGGTTAATGGCGATCAGCAAACGCAGAATGAACACAAACAGGTTGATGTAGGTGAGGTACATCGACAGCGCCGCCGACAGGTACTGCTCATCCTTGTAGGTGCGGGGCAGGATAAAGAAATCCACCACGGAAGCGCCGCAGAACACCAGCACACCCAGTCCAGAAATAGCGATATCTAGAAATTGGGGGACGGGGCCGCCAAACAGCGCAAACACGAACTGCCCGACCACTGCCAGCAGCACGGCCACAATGCCGATACCGATGGTACGGGTTAGTGCTAGGCCATCTTCCTCCGACAGGTTAGAGCCAATTTGACGGGCAGCGATGAAGACAACGCCGCAGGCCAGGGCCGCCGAACCGATACCCGTAACGCCAACCCCAGACGTGCCCAGGGCCACTGCCAGCAGGCCGCTAAGGGTGTAACCAGTGAGCAAGCTATAGGTTGCTAGCAGCGGCAGAGCCGTGCCGTTGTTGCCCTTAGAGGCAACGTTCATGGCGACAAAGAACAGCGCGATTTGGGCAACAAACGCCACCCAAAAGGTGGGCATGAAAATGTCCGGCCTGCTGGCCATCACGCTCAGGCCGCCGAATGAACCCAGAGCGGTTAGAATCAGCCCGCCGCCCACGTAGGGCAGAGCGTTTTTGATAACGTTGGGGCCAACTAGAGACTGCCCCTTGGCCTTGCTAATGGCTTCACGAAAGTTGCTAGTGTTACTCAAAGCCCTATCCTCTGCGACAAAATAGATTTGGATGGCCCAGGCGGGCGATCGCGCAAGTTCGCTAAATTGAACCTTAGCGCCCCATAAGTCGTTAAGCCTGGGTCAACGCATTTTCTTAATTTAGATTTTAGTCAACTTTCTCAAATTAAGCGGCCTGTCTGAGGTGTGGATATCTACCCGAAAAAGACCAAAATCACCGATTCGTTTAGATAGGGGCAGGGGCAGCTGCCAAAGAGATAGCCACCGCATAAGTCGCGATCGCAGGGAAACGAACATGGAGCTACGTACCCGTACACTACAACCAAAAGCGCGCTGGCTGAAGCGCCTTTGGAGACCTTGCGCACTGAGCCTAGCTATCGGCTTAGGGCTTTGGGATCCCAGTGCCCTGGCTCAAGGTGACACGGCTCAGCCAGACCGCGCTATTAGCTCTAGCCAGCGCGTTATTATTCGGCAGCCGTCAGTCATTCTTGTTCCCTACCCACGCCCCCCCGAGGTCGAGCCGGTTAGGGTAGAGTTCGACGCCCGAGGCCGTGACTGGGGCGCGGTTTATCTAAACAACCGCCTCGTTTACCGGCCCCACAATTTTGATCGCCAAGAGACCTTGTATTTACCCCCTGGCGGCTATCGACTCGAAATTACCGGCGTGGTGCGCTCAGAGCGCTGGGCCAGCGGCTATCTCGACCTAGGCCGCGATGATTCCCGACTGGTGGTAATCCGTTTTTCTAAAGCTGAGGGCATTACTGTATCGGGTAGCCCCTACGTCTGGATTCCAGACTAGCCTTGATTCTAGCCTAAAGCCGCAATCCTGATGGCATCGGGATGACCAGGATTGCCTTGGATAACCAGGCTGCGCTGGTTGGAGTGAAGGTGGCGCGCGATCGCATAGATCGCCTCTATCTGGTCGGGGGCACCAGCCTGAATAGCCAGTTCGCTCAGGCTTAGGGGCTGAGCGCTTTGGGCCAGAGCATTAATTACCGCCTGCTGTAAGTCGAGCACCCCGGCGGCCGCCTGCTTGCCCGCTTCTACCCCGGGCTGGTGGTAGGCATTGATGTTTACCAGCGAGGCGTAGAGGCCTACCGCCCGCTCGTACAGAGCAATTAGTGCTCCGACTGTGTGGGCGTTGACCTCAGGAATGGTCAGGGTAATAGACTGGCGCTGATTTTCGTAGAGCGCCCTGCGGGTGCCCTGCAAAAAGCCAAACAGATAGTCGCCGCTGGTCGTGCCGGGCTCCAGCTCCACTGAGCCACCAGCCCGGTCCTTCAGCACCTCGATAAAGGTGACAAAGAAACTCGCCACTCCCTCGCGCAGCTGCTGTACGTAGGCGTGCTGGTCGGTAGAGCCTTTGTTGCCGTAGACGGCAATGCCCTGGTAAACCAGGTTGCCGTCGAGGTCTTTTTCTTTACCTAGCGATTCCATCACGAGCTGTTGCAGGTAACGACTGAACAGCAGCAGGCTGTCTTTGTAGGGCAGCACCACCATGTCTTTTTCGCCCTTGCCATTGCCTGCGTAGTACCAGGCCAGCGCAATTAGGGCAGCAGGGTTACGATGCAGGTCGGGCACGCGGGTGGCGGCATCCATCTCCTTGGCACCACCCAAAATCGAGCGAATGCTGATGTTTTGCAGGGCGGCAGGCAGTAGCCCTACTGCTGATAGTTCAGAAGTGCGCCCTCCCACCCAGTCGCGCATGGGGAAGGTGGTCAGCCAGCCCTCGCTGAGGGCCTGGTTTTCGAGCTTGCTACCCCGCCCCGTGACGGCAACGGCCTGCTGGGGGAAGCTGAGCCCCTGCTGCTCGAGCTGGGCGCGAACTTCGACCATGCCGTTGCGAGTTTCGGCAGTGCCGCCCGACTTAGAGATAACAATCACCAGGGTGGTGGATAGTTTGTCCTGCAGGCGGGCCAGCAGGCGATCGATACCCTCGGGGTCGGTGTTGTCAATGAAGTGAATATCTAAAGGCGGAAAATCTGGCCCCAGCGCCTGGGCCACAAACTGAGGCCCCAGGGCCGAGCCACCGATGCCAATGGAGAGCACGTCGGTGAAGCGCTCTTGACCGGGGGGGTGGATGCCGCCGGTGCGCACCTGGCTGGCAAACTGCTCAATGCTGGCCAGGGTCTCAAGGATGTCTTGCTTAAGCTCAGGGGTGGGAGCCAGATCGGCATCGCGCAGCCAGTAGTGGCCTACCATGCGGTCTTCGTCAGGGTTGGCGATCGCCCCTGCCTCCAAAGCGGCCATATCCGCAAAGGCCTTCTCAAAGCGGGGCTCCATCTCAGCGACAAAAGCATCGTCGATGCCCATGCGGCTAATATCTAGGTAAAAGCCCAGACTTTCGTTGTAGTAGAGCCAGTCTTTGTAGCGTTGCCAGAGAGCGGCGGCATCCATCCTGTAACTCCTCGGTCTAAACCGTATTCGCTAACGTCCTGAGGTGCAGTTTAGGATAGGACGGTGACGACAACAAAAAGGGTTGCTAAACCTACACCCCAGCTAGTGTAAGAGGACGTAAAGCGATTGCCCCCTGAGCTGACGACAGAAACCAGCGTCAGACCACAATGTAGATCCTGTCCCCTGACCCCGCTGCCCTTGTTGTCCTCAGCTGGGCTGCCGCAATTCTATAGCTCTGCTACAGCAGACGGGTTAACGGCACCTTAAACTACTCTGCTGTGATTTTACTCTGAGCTGAGAGCTTTGCATTTATTGGTAAAAGATGCAGTCGATCGCCAGCTCCAGCGGCTGACATGGGTCGCAATAGACCTTTGTGATATCGTTCTAGGCGATCGCTTAGTGCGTAGTAGAGCAGAACCTTTCACACCTCAGGATTTAGGACATATGGCGAATGAACGAGTTCGGAGCCGCGCAGTGAATTCCGCCGGTGGCTTTGTCAGAGATTTTAAAGAATTTCTCATGCGGGGCAATGTTGTTGACTTAGCTGTTGCCGTAATCATCGGCGCGGCTTTTAATGCCGTTATCACATCGTTTGTCGAAGACATTATTACGCCCGTTCTGCTCAATCCAGCTTTGCAGGCCACCGGAGTCGAGGATATTGCCAACCTCTCCGTCAACGGCATTAAGTACGGGTTGTTTCTTGCCGCTGTCATCAACTTTGTAGTGATTTCGTTCGTGATCTTCATCATGATTCGCCTATTCGAGAAGTTCAAGCGGAAAGAGGAAGTTGAGGCGATAGAACCGTCCATTGAAGAGAAGCTTAACGATACTCTGCTTCAGCTGACCGCAGTGATGGACAGAAAGCTCTAGCAGCCGCAGGGCTAGACTCCTGGGCGCAGCATGACTGATGGCCACTTGATCTTAGAGCAGAGGCAAAACCTGAGTAGAGCCGCTATAGTAGTCGCTAACCATCAGCTTCTACGCCCCACACGCCATGCCTTCTCACCACCAAAAACTGATCGAGTTTCTTCAGGTCGAGCTAGCCGTTTCGTCTGAGGCGATCGCTATGGGGCTGCGCAAAGCTGAACAAGCCAGTAATCTGCTGCCCGTAGCGCTGTGGCAGTACGGGCTAGTCACCACTGAACAGCTGAGCCAAATCTTTGACTGGCTTGAGGAATTTGGCCCCGCCACTCTGTAGCTCTAGCTAGGTCTAGCCTCCGAACTTGTTGGGAGAGCGCAGCTAAACTTCTAAAACTAAAACTCGTCGTTGTTGTAGGTCATCCCTGCCTCGTTGTCGCGGCGAGAGCCTAGTAGATCAAGCCGATCGACTCGCACGACTGGTTTAGAGCGGGCGGCTCCGCTAGATCGATCTTGCCAGTGGTCAAGCTTTAGAGCCCCGCTGACCCCGATCAAGCTGCCTTTGCGCACGTAGTTAGCCGCCACCTCAGCATTTTTGCCCCAGAGCTCTAAGTTAAACCAGTCGGGCTTGTCGTCTCGGCTTGAGCGCCGCCGCACCGCCAGCGTGAGGTTACACACTACCGTACCCGATTCAAAGTATTTGACTTCTGGATCAGTGCCAGCCCGGCCTACTAGGGTTACTACATTAACTGTCATCGCTACTTGCTCAACGCGCTGTTTCCGCATTGTAGGCGAATCCTCTGGCCTCCGTCATGCTAACGTCAAGATGCTGGGGAACATATCCGGTACTAGCCACGTCTCGGATCAGTCTATGGGTTCTTCATAGTATCGTGTGGTCGTTGTCGACCCTCTAAGGCCTATTGTGTACAGTTTTTGCCTGAGGGTTACGATTTTTTTGTTACCAAATAAATTTATATCACTGGACGCGCCGATACGAAACGTAATAGAATCCACTTCGACATTAGCGTCTGTTCTTAGGATGGCGCTTCAAACCTTGGTCAACCTTGGTCAGCTGTTTCTCTTAGTTTAGGGGCGTGATTGCCTGTGGCTCTCTTCGACAGATTTTCTCGCGATATGGGTATTGACCTAGGTACGGCCAATACCCTCGTATATGTCTCTGGCAAAGGGGTTGTCTTGCAAGAGCCCTCTGTAGTCGCTATCGACCAGGTTGAGAAAAAGCCTTTGGCGGTAGGAGAAGAGGCAAAGCGCATGCTGGGCCGTACTCCTGGCAACGTGGTGGCCCTGCGACCTCTGCGCGATGGTGTTATTGCTGACTTTGACACCGCTGAGCTAATGCTTAAGCACTTTATTCGTCAGGTACACGAGGGCCGCACCCTGGTTTCTCCCCGCATTGTGATTGGCATCCCCAGCGGCGTGACGGGTGTTGAGCGCCGCGCTGTGATGGATGCTGCTCAACAAGCTGGGGCGCGTACCGTCTACTTAATTGACGAGCCGGTAGCCGCGGCGATTGGAGCCGGGCTCCCAGTAGCTGAACCGACCGGAAACATGATCGTTGACATCGGTGGCGGCACGACTGAAGTAGCCGTGCTTAGCCTTCAGGGTACCGTGCTGAGCGAATCCGTACGGGTAGCAGGCGACGAACTCAGCGAAGCTATTTCTAGCTACATGAAAAAGGTGCACAACCTAGTGGTTGGTGAACGCACTGCTGAGGAAATCAAAATTACGATTGGCTCGGCCTACCCTAGTCCCGACGACAACGAAATGGCTATGGATGTAAGGGGTCTGCACCTGCTTTCGGGGCTGCCTCGTACGGTAACTGTTAAAAGCGCCGAAATTCGCGAGAGCATGGCCGAGCCCCTCTCGGTCATTGTAGAAGCTGTGAAGCGTACCCTAGAGCGCACCCCGCCTGAGCTAGCCGCAGATATTATCGATCGCGGCATCATGCTGGCTGGTGGTGGTGCTCTACTCAAGGGGTTAGACACCTTGATTAGTCATGAGACTGGCATCCTGGTGCACGTGGCCGCTGATCCGCTGAGCTGTGTTGTACTGGGCACTGGGCGAGTACTTGAGAACTTTAGCCAAATGGGACGGGTATTCAGCGGGCGATCGAGCCTGTAAAAACCCGCCGAAGTCGTCATCTACCCAGAATCTATGTTTGCTCTACGCCGCTGGTGGACTCGTCATGCCCTCAAGGCGGGAATGGTTACCCTGGCCGTTTCCTCAGCCTGGCTTTTGCGGGCCAGCGATGGAGCTGTGGTTTATGAAGCTTACAGCTGGCTAACGCGTCCTCTGCAGCCAGGCCTCAGCCGCGAGCAGCAGTTTGAGAACGGCTATATTCTTGAGCTACAACAGCGCCTTGTGGAGCTTGAGAGCCAAAACCGCGCCCTGCAAACCATGGCAGATTACGAAACTACAGTTGCCCAGCCAGGAGTTCGTGCAGCGGTGATTGGTCGTGCCGCTGACCACTGGTGGCAGCAGGTTGTGCTAAACCGTGGCAGTCGTCAAGGCGTAGCCGTAGGGCACGTTGTGACGGGGCCGGGGGGGCTAGTTGGTCGGGTCGTAGCCGTGTCTCCTAGCACTGCGCGGGTGCTACTCATCAGTGACCCAACCAGTCGCGTAGGAGCCAGGGTTAGCCGTACCCGAGCCATGGGAGTAGTGCGGGGACAGTCGAATAACCGCGTGGTTATAGAGTTTTTTGAAAAACTTCCCGATGTCAAAGCTGGAGATGTGATTGTTACTTCCTCCTATAGCCGCCTGTTTCCCAAAGATATTCCGATTGGGCGTATTGAGTCGATCGACTTGACCAAGAGCCCCGCCCCTGAGGCAGTGATTCAGCTCTCATCACCGTTGCCCATCTTGGAGTGGGCTATAGTTCACCCCTTTGACCCCCAGGAAACCGTTGACGCTCCGGTGCTGCCGGGTAGCACCGCACCTGAGAATGGCACCATCCCAGAC
>JBARUP010000084.1:0-4093 GCA_049645805.1 Nodosilinea sp. | reverse complement strand
GTGGGTAATCGGCGGCGCGGTCAACAACGGCGGTCTTGCCCTCCGCTGGGCGCGCGACCAGCTGGCTGATGCTGAAGTAGCTGCGGCTAAACGCCTGGGCCAAGATGCGTATAGCTTGATGACAACGATGGCGGCAACGGTGCCCTCTGGCTCGGAGGGGCTGCTGTTTCACCCATACCTAACCGGCGAGCGAGCGCCTCTGTGGAACGCCAGCGCGCGCGCCTCGTTTTTTGGCCTCAGCGTTAACCACACCAAATCGCACCTGGTGCGGGCGGTGCTGGAGGGCATTGTCTACAACCTCTATCTTGTATTCAAAGCGCTGGAAGATTTTGCTGGCCCCGCCACCCGCATTCATGCGACAGGAGGCTTTGCTGAGTCGCCCCTGTGGCGACAGATGATGGCCGATATCTTTAACCGCAAAGTCACTATTCCCGAGCACTACGAAAGCTCGTGTTTAGGGGCGGCTGTGCTAGGCCTCTATGCCCTGGGTCGGGTGCCGTCGCTAGATGCAGTAACTGAGATGATTGGTGAAACCTACTGCCACCAGCCTATCCCTGAGAATGTGGCGGTTTACCAAAAGGTACTGCCCGTGTTCGAGCACCTGACCGAGGTGTTTGCGCGGGAGTACGATGCGATCGCCGCCCTGCAAGCCGAGCTTAGCAATTACAACAAAGGGCCTAGCCGCCACATCCAGTAGGTAGGGCATTGGCAACATTTATCGGGGCGAAAGTAAGAGAAGGGAAAATGCCACGGGTATCCGGCAGTCAGAATCACGACTTTGATCAGAAACGGCAGGAGCTGCTGCAAAACATTCGCGATCGCCTGTTCTCAGATGCTCCACCGTCCAGCTATCGAGGGCTAGCTGAGGCGGCTGGCGTCACTATTTCGACACTGCGCCACTACTTTGGCAACCGTGAACAAGTTTTTGCTGCCATCTTTGCCGATTGCCACGCCCATAGCGATCGGGAACTCCTCACGGCTACCACTCCCCCAAAAAGACTATCGAACTTTATCCAGTAGCTGCTTCAACCTAAAAGGAGGAATGGTTTGGCGGGTGGTAACCAGAAAAATCGTAGATCCAGGTCATAATCAAGCTAACCCTGTGGCTGTCTGTCTGCCGACCTACTGCGTAGCCAAGTTTTTCTAAAGTCTTAGCAAGTTTCTCACCCGTGAGATCTCTCGGCTACCGCTAAATTGCTCAAGGAGCACGGCGAAGTTGAGCAGCGGCGGCTGGCGGCGGTGCCTGGTGCTTCCCTACAGGCAGTCGGTGTCGGCGGCTGCCTTAGCTGTGCTCAACCGGCGCGATGCTGCCTTTTGCATGGAGCGTGTACGCCGAGAGTCAAGGCCTATCTCTGCCAGGGGAACGGTATGCTTAGGGGCACTTCCTTCACCCGGCTGCTATGGAACGCAATCAGTTTCGCGTGGGCACCTTTAACCTCAACAATTTGACCCTGCCCGATCGCGAGTTTTACTCTGGTGAAGTCTACTCCCAGGCCGACTACCTCAAAAAGCTGGCCTGGATCGGCAGTCAGCTCGACCGCATGCGCGTCGACATCGTTGGCTTTCAGGAGGTGTTCCATCGGGGTGCGCTCAAAGAGGCTTTGCACCGCAGCGAGTACCATCAGTCCCATGACATTGTAATGGCAGAGGGCTTTGGGCGGGGGCCAGGGCTGGCCCTGGCGACGCGGTTTCCGGTGCTGGGGCAGCGGGTGTACGACGAGTTCCCAGACGAGGGCATTTTAGATTTAGAAGGGGAGACAATTCCGATTCGGCGGTTTTCGCACCCGGTGCTGGCGGTAGACCTGGCGCTGACGGAGAGTATTCACTGCACGGTGTTTGTGGTACACCTGAAGTCAAAGCGGCCCATGATGGCGAACGGGGTTGACCGCAGCGACCCAGTCGAAATTGCTAAGGGCCACGCCCGATCGCTGATTCGCCGCACCGCCGAGGCGGCTGCTCTGCGGTTTTTGCTGATGGAGGGGCTGCGCGATCGCAGCTATCCAATCATTGTCATGGGCGACGTCAACGACAACCACACCGCTGTTACCACCCAAATCGTGGCCGGGCAGCCGCCGTGGGAGTGCTGGCCCTACCGCAAAAAAGCCCCCGTGTGGGATGTGCTGCTGTACCAGGTCAAAGACATTCAGGCCCGGCTAGGCTACGGCGATCACTACTACACCCATATCCACAACGGCCACTACGACAGCCTGGATCACATTATGGTCAGCGAAGAGTTTTCGGCCCAGAATCGCAGCCGCATTGGCCAGGTCACCTACGTTTCGGTATTCAACGATCACCTGTTTGATCAAACCCTGCTCGAAGACCGCGTTGAGCCCTGGCAGTCTGACCACGGCCAGGTGGTGGCCACCATAGAGCTAAATCCGCCCCTGTCGAGTCGCCCCCAGCTTGTCGATCGCGAGGGCTGAGTCGTCTGTTTACGCAAGCCTGCGCCCGAGTCTGATCTAGGCTGAGCTAGCCGCAGCCCCTCTCTTCGCAGCTTAGATAACTCACAACCACCCCGATTTCATCCCGACACTCGCCTTCGGCAGAGTGCGGCGCTTTCACGGAGAAGCTAACTTAGCCAGGCGCAGGCGGTACTCTAGTGCAAAGACTTGTAGGTACAGCGGTGCGCGTATTTTTCGACTTTGTAGTAGGCGGCATTGCAGCCCTGTTTCCGGTAGTAGACCCCATCGGCAGCGTGCCAATCTTCCTGGTGCTGACTACGGGAATACCCGCCAGCCTGCGCAATCGCTATGCTCTACGGATCGCTCGCAACGTCGTGCTACTGCTCGTGAGCACGCTGCTGGTCGGCGGCAGCGTGCTGCGCTTTTTCGGCGTTTCCCTCGCCGTGGTGCGCATTGCCGGCGGCATTGTGGTGTTCCACGCCGCCTGGCGAGCCATGAACTCTGACCCCAAACTTACCGATATCGACAATCAAGAAGCCGTACAGCGCATTGACGAGCACAAAGATATCGCCTTTATGCCTATGACCATACCGCTGCTGGGCGGGCCTGGGGCGATCGCGGTTACCCTTGGCCTCGCGGCCCAGGCCGGGGGCGATCTCTCAGTCCCGACGGCGCTCAACCTGCTGGCGATCGCGGTTGCCATCGGACTAATTGGGCTAGCTATCTTTCTGTCGCTGCGGTCGTCTACGCTGCTGCTCAAAGTGCTGGGAGCCAGCGGTATTCAGGCCATGAGCCGCCTGCTCGGGCTGTTTGTAATGGCGATTGGGGTGCAGCTTATTCTCAATGGCCTAGCTGACTGGATGACATCTTTGGGATGGATCGCTCCCTAGGCCAAATTCAACAGAATGGCAGGCACCGCAAAGGCAAGTCGCGTATCTGCTCCCTAGTTTTGGCTTAAACTTGGAGTGTTCTCTGAAAAATTAGCGCTGACCAACTAGCTGAGGACATGTTTACCCTGTCTACTGGTGCTGGGCAGCCCTTTTGTCGCAAGCCTTCTCAGGGAAATTTCCAAGCCATGAGCTATCCAAGCTTTCACAGTTTTATTAAACTGCTGCGCACCCTGCTCAAGCGCAGGCAGCCCTGGATGTTTGAAGAATCCGTTTTTCTAGCTGATCTGTGCTTGGCCTACGGCACCATCGCCGGGCTGAGCGATCGCGACAAGAAAACCTTATTTCTGGCGGCCCACTTTAAAAATCTGGGGGCTATCTACATTGACGATCAGCATCTGACACAGGAGTATGACAACCATAGCGATGCCATCGTTCAGATGGAGATGCTGTTCAAGGAAAGCGTTAAGCTGGCTCGAGATGCAGGCCTAGCCGACGTCGCTCTGGTGCTAGAACAGTACCATTTGCGGGCGATTCCATACGATCCGCTAGCTCGTATCTTTCAGGTGCTCAACGCCTGGGTGTCGTGCCGCCAGCGTAAGGGGTGGCGCAACTCTATGAGCGACAAAGAGGCGCTGATTATTCTCAAGCAGCGGGCCGAGATGAAGTGGTCCGACCCCAAAGTGGTGTTTCACTTTATTGAGCACCTCTGCCGCTACTCTCTGCGCGCCGATCGCCGCAACGCCCGCAATCTACCTGCGTCTGCACCTGAAGGGGCATCTGAGCAGCCCTCCCCAGAGC
>JBARUP010000083.1:0-2274 GCA_049645805.1 Nodosilinea sp. | reverse complement strand
TGTCGGGGGTGATTTCAACCCTGGGGCTGCTGGCGGGCAGCACCGCAACGGTGATTGGAGCCATGATCATCGCCCCACTAATGGGGCCAATCATTGGTATTGCCTACGCAATCGCCATTTCAAACCGGCGGCTGATGCGGCGGGCGGGCTCAACGCTGCTCTGGGGAACGTTTGCCACTGTTTTGAGCGCGGTGGTAATGGCCCGAGTAATTGGCCTGCAGGTCTTGACCGACGAAATTCTGTCGCGGACTGAGCCTACGCTGCTGGATTTAATGGTAGCGATGGCGGCGGGGGCAGCAGGGGCCTTCTCAAAATCCCGCAAGCACATTGCCGATGCCTTTCCTGGGGTCGCGATCGCGGTGGCGCTAGTGCCGCCCCTGAGCGCCATTGGCATTGGCATTGCCCTGCTGAATCAGTCTGTCTTTCTAGGTGCCAGTCTGCTGTTTGTCACCAACCTGATCGGTATTGTCTTTAGCGGCATTTTAGTCTTTTTGTGGCAGCGGTACGGCACCCTAGAGCGCGCTCGGAGCGGCATTGTGCTGTCGATCATCATGATGGTGGCCATTGGCATTCCCCTGGGTCTTTCGCTCAACCAGCTGCTAGACCAGTCCAACTCGCGCGAGCGAGTGAGCTACATTGTTCGCAACGAGCTGCCTTTTTCAGACAAAATCAGGCTACAGGGAATTAACCTACGAAAAGATAAAGATAGTAGAGTGCTGGCCATCACCCTAGATGTTGTGGCCCCGGCTGGCTCCATTACAGACGGGGACATTAAGCAGTCCCAGGCAATTTTGGAAGACCAGCTCAAGCAGCCGATTGACCTGATCCTGCGGGTGATTCCGGTAAGGGTGCTGACGGTACCCGCGACCCCGTAAAGCGGCTAATCTGCCCTGAGGGGGTTAGCAGGCTTGACTACATTCCCTAAGCTGCCGACAGATACTGTGAGGATCAAACTTCTATGTCAATGCCCGTTCCGTCTCGCCCCAGCGGATTTCGCCTCGGTTCTGGCGATGCCCCTGTGCAGGTAGAAGTATTTATCGATTTAGAGTGCCCTTTTTCTAAAAAGGCTTGGCCTACGGTTTTAGCGCTGGCTAACCACTACAAGGGCGATCGCGTCAGCATTACCGCCCACCCAATTGTGCTCTGTGACCACCGCCAGAGCTGGGATTTAACGAAGGCCGTAGCGGCGATCGCCCCAGGTAACCCGCAGCGAGCTTGGCAGTTCATCACCCACCTTTACCAGCATCACGGCGACTACGCCCTAGAGGCGTTTGACGCTAAAACTCGGCTCGACCTGCATCAGCTGATCCAAAACCTAGCCACCCAGTTCGATTCCGCCTTAGGCAGTAATCTAGTCCAGCAAATCAGCGACGAGCGCGGACCGGCGGCAGGTCGAGCCAAAACATCGGTGCGCTACGCTATTAGTCGCGGGGTTTGGTCAACGCCCACCTTCTTCATCAACGGTAGCCCTGTACCAAAGCTGGAGTCAAGCTCTACGCTGGGCGATTGGCAAGCGGTAATAGACCCGCTGCTAGAGTAATACCAAATTTCGTCTGCGTGCTTTAAATGCTTCGGGGCGAACGGTCGCTCGCCCCAGTGGATCACCCAGTTTGAGCCGGAGGCGCGACCAAGCCTCCGGCTTTACCCAGATTCATACTTACCCTAGGGAGATGCATTACTGAGCAGGCAGGTTGCCGGGGCGCACCGTAATGGTTTGAGGACGGCCGCTGCGCTCCACGCTGAGGCTGAGGCTTTGCCCCACTCGAGAGCGTTCTACCGCCTCCTGCACAGCAGTGCTCTCGGCGACAGGCTGACCTTCTATCGCCACAATCACGTCGCCCTCCTGCAGGTCGCTCTGGGCGGCTGGGGAGTTAGGCATAATGCGACCAATCAGCACGCCCGATTCGGCCTCAACCGAGAAGGGGCGATTGGGGTCGCTGTTGATGTTTTCTTTTAGCTCCGGCGTCAGGTTCACCATCTGGATACCCAGATAGGCGTGCTCAACCCGTCCGGTTTCAACTAGCTCGTTGCTGATCCGCTGCACGGTGTTGATGGGAATAGCAAAGCCCAAGCCCTGGGCACCCTGGATAATGGCGGTGTTGACGCCAATGACTTCACCGCTGAGGTTGAGCAGTGGCCCGCCAGAGTTGCCGGGATTAATAGCGGCATCGGTCTGAATGAAATCAACTCGCTTATCGGGCACGCCTACTTCCCGGCTAGAGCGGCCCGTGGCGCTGATGATACCGGCGGTGACGGTGCTGTCAAGGCCAAGGG
>JBARUP010000082.1:0-3057 GCA_049645805.1 Nodosilinea sp. | reverse complement strand
ACCCGATCGCTTTTGCAGGCATAGATTCGTTGCCAGTTGGTCTGGTTAAACATCTCGGCGGCACTCACCGCGATCACCAGGGTGGCCCCAAACTTGATGCCGGGGCCGTTCGCCAGGGTCAGCAGTTCTGGCGCAGCTTGGGACACGGGCGCGATCGCATTCCCCCAGCCGCCCAACGCAAACACCGCAATGCCAAAGCTCAACAGCAGCAGCGGCACAATCACCGCAAACTGAATGGCGTCGGTAAAGATCGTCGCCTCCAGGCCGCCCACCAGGGTGTGGATGAAAACGGCGGTGATCACCAGCAGAGCCGTCAGCCAGAGAGGAACGCCTGCCATTAGCTCGACCGCCTTTGCGATCGCCGTCAACTCCGCCGCCAGGTACACAAACATGTAAAACACCACAATCCCCAGCGTCAGCCGGTACATGGCACTGCCAAAGCGGTGCAGCACGTATTCATTTAAGGAGTGGCCGTTAGGCATTAAAAACCGCATCCGCGTACCCATGAAGGCAAACAGCGCCGCCGGGGTAGCCTGGCCAATGCAGTAGCCGACAATGCCCGCAATGCCGCTGGTGGCCCCCACCTCGGGCGGGCTAAACAAAATCCACGCGCCCATGGCCGAGGCGACGATGGTGGCCAGTGCCATCGGGGTGCCGATTCGGTTGCGGCTGACCATGTAATCTTCTAAGGAAATAGCGCGGCGGCTGGCCTGGAGCAGCCCCAGCAGCGTGAAGCTGGCCACGGTAATTAGAGTAACAGCGATCGCAGTTGCGCTTAGCGTCATGTAACAACTCACCTCGTTAGGTTTGGGTGGTTGCTAGAGGGTTGACTCGCAGAACACGTCTAGGGGTGAGGGCGGATGGCATCGAGGTTTTGGGAGCTATAGCTAGTCAGCATTAGCCACAGGCTAATGCCTCCCTAACAGTTCCGGAAACAGCTCCAGAACGCCTATACGCTCGTCGTTTCGGTGCGTGACCTCAATCAACGCTTTCCTCCGCTGGCATTAACCAGGTCAGGTTCTGAGGGTATGATCTCAGCCCGATTGCTCGGACACCCCTAGCTTGAAGGCATAGTACCACTAATGCTTCGGGCAACGGGTGAAACCGAGGGCACCGCTGCTAAAATCGCCTCGGTCCGGGCCTGATAGTCGGCCTCAGCTAAAGCAGGAATGCTGTTCTCTACCGCTACCGATTCGCCAATCTCAACCCACGAGCGACAGCCGCCATAGCCCTTGTGGCGGGGCAGCAGCAAAGGCTGCTCAAGCCGATAGGCCCGCAGCAGCAGTCCGTAGAGGGGGCGGTCGGGCTGCCAGCTCAGTCGTTCTGCCACAAACTGCTCGTTCCACACTAGGTAGGGCAGCAGCGGAGCGACCTCGGCTGCCGCACTGAGAGGCAGCACGTGGGTAATCGTCGCCCAGCCCTCAAACTTCACCTGGTCAGAGTGGACGGACGGCTCTAGCTGCGTGAGAGGTCTAAACTCGTCCTTCAATAAGCTAAGCTTTTGGTGCTCTAGGGTAGGCAGCAGCAGTACTTCACGAGCCGCCAGCGAGAACTGCCCTTTAGCTTCGCGAATGCCGCCCTTGCGCAGCAGCAGCACGGTATCTCCCCGCAGCAGCGCCGCGATCGCCGCCTGCCATTCCTTAAGAACCCAAGACACCATCATCAATAGCCTCCTTACGCAACCTACTCCCATCTGCTTCAACAAGCTCAGCATCAGCCTCCTAGGAGGGAATTCAAGCTTTGACCTCAAGGTCATCCCAGTCGCTTAGTACTAGAGTAGCGCTGGGGACGGGCTGCCGCCCCCAGGGCGCTGACACTGAGACAAATCCTGCGGCTTTGGCCTGCTCTGCCAGCGCCCTGTCGGCCCAGCTGTCGCCCACCACTAGGGTTTGTGCTACCTGAACGCCGAGGCGATCGCACACGTTCACCAGCAGTGTCGGGGCAGGTTTAGGCGGATCGTTTGGTCCTGTCCCCTGCCACTCATCTACCCAAGGCATCAGGTCGTAGTAGCGCAGAAACTCTTCTACATAGGCAGGGCTATCTGACGAGAGTACCCCAACTTTTATCGGGCTGTAGTGCAGCCGCTCGAGCATCGCTGCTGTGCCATCAAAGGGGGGCGTGCTGGCTGTCTTGTCTCGGCTCGCTGTGCTCACCGCCGCAAAACATTCACGCACCAGCGCCGCTGCTTTTTCTACGGCAAGACCTCCTTTTATAAGCACATCAACCGCTCCCTGCTCGTTGGCCTCGCGGGTGCCTGCCGCCATCAGCCCGTCAGGATCGATGCCGCTAGTTGATACACCAAAGCAAGTCAACATGTCTTGCACAAGGTCATCTCCGGCCCCTGCCGCTGCCGCACAGGCTTTTGCTCGCGCTAGGGCCATACTGTGCAGCAGCTCCCGAGAGTCCGCTAGAGTCCCGTCTTTGTCGAACACAATTGCCGCTACGTCGGCTATCCACTGCGAGCCACAGCGCACAAAAACCATTGCATTTCTCTTCCTGTAGTATCGGCTAGTATCGGCGTTTCTTTTCCCATCCGGGGATACTGCGTGCTGGCGCAGCCTGCCTAAAAGACAAACGGCTCTGCGCAGGGAACGCCGATGAAAATTTTGTCGAGTAGTCGCCTAAACAATTAGCTTTCAAGCTCAGCCACTATCCTAGATAATGGGAAGGTTTTGAAAAATAAGCTAAGTTCACTATGCGCACCCACTACTGCGGCACCCTGCGGGCCAGCGACATTAGCAGCACCGTTACCCTGTTCGGCTGGGTCGATCGCCGCCGCGACCACGGGGGCGTTGTTTTTATCGACCTGCGCGATCGCACGGGCGTAGTGCAAATTGTCAGCGACCCTGAGCGCACTCCGGCATCCTATCCCTGGGCCGACCCGCTGCGCAACGAGTACGTGGTCAAAATTGAGGGCCGGGTGAGCCAGCGCCAAGAGGGATCTATTAACCCTAAGCTGCCGACGGGCGAAATCGAAATTTACGCCGATACCATCGAGCTGCTGAATGCGGTGCGGAAGCCGCTGCCGTTTCAGGTATCTACCGCTGACTCTGAAGC
>JBARUP010000081.1:0-10953 GCA_049645805.1 Nodosilinea sp. | reverse complement strand
GCTACAGCCTTTGCAACCTGGAGACTTGGGTGCAGAAGTTAAGTACCTGAAAGATCGGCTGCGCTTAGCCAACTGCTTGCCCTTGAACATAACAGATGCTGAAACCTATGACGAGGTAACAACAGCTGCTGTCAAGAGTTTGCAGCGACAAAACAACCTATTAATGAGTGGTGTTGTCGATGAAGAGACTGCTACTGCAATTCAAGACGGCAAGTTGTGTCAAACATTCAAGGATGGCGAAGCGCTGAGATTGGGTAGTCAGGGTGAAGAGGTTCGGCTACTACAAGTTCAGCTAAATAATTGGGGGTTTCCGTTAACAGGACAAAGACTAGAACCAACCGGAGTATTTGATCAAGCAACTGAGAATGCTCTAAAGAAGTTTGAAGCTCTCTTTAGATTAGAACCTGATGGTATCTTCGATCCACTAGATTCCGAGCTTCTCTGGAAACCTCGAAAAGAAGCACTAACATCGTTTTTTCAAAACCTCAAGGGAGCATCAACCAGCATACTTGCTTCCATTGTGCCGTTTCTAGAATCTCAGAATCCTGAAGATCGCGCCGCTGCTGCCAGAGAATTAGGCCGCAGGGAATTTGATGCAAAAGGGGCAGTTCCAAACCTCATCGCACTCCTACAATCTCAAGACCAACAGGATCGCAGTGCTGCTGCCTCTGCTTTAGGCAGCATAGGAGCGGATGCAAGGGAGGCAGTTCCTGCACTCATCGCCCTCTTAGAGTCTCAAGACCAACAGGATCGCAGTGATGCAGCAGCAGCTTTAGGCGGCATAGGAGCGGATGCAAGCGAAGCGGTTCCTGTCCTCACTGCGCTTCTACAGTCCCAAGATCAAGCAGACCGCAATGATGCAGCAGTGGCTTTAGGTCGTATAGGAGCTGATGCGAGAGAGGCTGTTCCTGCACTTATCTCACTTCTACAGTCTCAAAATCAGCAAGATCGCAGCATTGCGGCAAACGCGCTGGGTGGAATAGGAGGGGATGCAAGCGAAGCGGTTCCATTGCTTGTTGCGCTCTTGCAGTCTCAAGACAAAGAAGATCGCAGAATTGCAGCAAACGCGCTAGGTGGAATAGGAGCTGTTGAAGAAGAGGTAATCCCAGCTCTCACTACGCTTTTAAGGTCTGATAGTGTAGCCGATCGTACTAATGGTGCTACTGCTCTAGGGAATATAGGATCTGATGCAAAAGAGGCAGTTCCCGCCCTTATTCCTCTTTTGAGTGATAATGCTCAAGTCAATGAAGTATCTGACCCTGTCTCAAGGGAAGTGATGGAAGCTTTAGCCAGTATTGGTTCAGAAGAGGCCATTTCGCCTCTACTAGAACTGTCGAGGTCGCCAAGCTTTGATAGAAACACTGAAGCGGCTTTTATGCTCCTTAGGCTTGATCCTTCTCTCTCTACTTTGCTTGACAAGCTTAGATCTGAATTTACACAAGTACGTAAGAGCAGCGCTCTGGTACTAGGTTTTTCGGAGACTTCAAATCAAGAGGTCGTGAGTGCGCTTCGTAACGTTTTAGAAAACCAAAACGAAGATTTGAAAGTACGCAGACAAGCTGCCATTTCACTGGCGATGCTGGGTCAAGACATAGATTCATCTAACGTCAATGATGCCCTTCAAGTGTCCTATGAAGGGGCTGTTGAAACCTGGAAGAGTTGTCCCCGCCGTATCGTAGATTTAGATTTACAAGACGAAAGAAGGCATTTCGACTCTATATATGAAGCATGCACCACCCAGAAAAAAGGAATAGGCGGTGGCCTAGTTGAAACTGTAAAGAAACTTTTTGGTCGATAAGACGTTAAAGCTAGCCAGCAAAATCTAAAGAAAATTACTTCTTAAAGTTAAAGAGAGATCCAGGCTTCTAGTCCTT
The DNA here is from genome assembly GCA_049645805.1 of Nodosilinea sp. Classification (GTDB taxonomy): domain Bacteria; phylum Cyanobacteriota; class Cyanobacteriia; order Phormidesmidales; family Phormidesmidaceae; genus Nodosilinea. Next base: position 9,079 of record JBARUP010000081.1, on the reverse strand, counting down.
AATTTATGGTTTCTGATTCTAGGCACCAAATGCTTAAGGGACAGTCCTTCAAAGAAAGGGAACTATCTGACTCGGACTTTAGTCGATTCAACGTTCAAAGCATTAATTTCTCGAGGTCTACACTTAATAACTCCAACTTCTCTGGTGCAAAATCTGGGTTGAATCCAGCTCTAGGACTTTGCCTAAAAGTTAGCTTGGTACTACTAGTAACGTTGCTGAGTTTTGTCGCTGGATATGCTGGTGTGTTTATGGGCTGGCTAACGGAGATGAAAACTTTAGTTGGTCAATTCTTGTTTGTTGTTGCCGGGTTAAGTTTATTTACTACATTTATCTTCTTTGCAATTCAGAAAGGATTAAGCTCATTACCATTATTGGCAATTGTAGTAGTTATTGCTTTGACGGTCTTAGCGGCTTTGCCAGGGACTCACAACTTTATCCTTGGAATGATTATGTTCGCCGCGTGTACCGCAGTTGGAAGTGCGGCCATGATAGCTGGTGCGATCGCGGTGGCAACTGCGCAAATTCTTGTCGGCAGAAAGTTTGTGGGGCTAGCGCTAGCTATAGTGCCAGCTGCAGCAGCAGGTACAAAGGCAGGAAACGTTAATCTAGATTTGTCCAGGCTTACTTGGATAGGCTGGGTATCGGTGAGCGGTTCGATATTATTTACCCTAGTTCTAATCTGTTTAGTTCTTTACATTAGTTCTCAAGCTCTTTCGGGAAGTCCTAAGTATGCTTTAGTCTACAAGTTTTCTATTATCATTAGTAGTCTTGGCGGCACCAGCTTCAAACAAGCAAAGCTAGTTGATGTCGATTTCACGGAAGCAGACCTAAGACAGACTGACTTGCGTGATGCAGATCTGACTCGTACCCGCTGGTTTCAAGCTAAGAATTTGACTCAGGCACGCACAGACGACACGTATCTCGAAAACGCCAAGATTCGTCAGTTAGTCGTTACCCTCAACGGGCAAGACCAGAATTTTGATCATATGGATTTACGCTGCCTCAACTTGCAGGGCGCTAACTTAGCAGACGCCAGCTTCATTGGGGCTAAGCTCAGCGAAGCCACCCTAGAGGGGGCCAATCTCGATCGCGCCAAGCTCGTGCAAACGCAGCTCTATGGCGCAAACCTCAGCGGGGCCAGCCTCACCGGGGCGATCATTCAAGACTGGAGTATTTCTATCGACACCAGTTTTGACGGGGTAAAGTGCGACTACGTTTACATGCAGCTGCCTACCAAAGCTGACCCCGACCCCTGTCGCAAACCCGACAACCGCAGCGAAGACTTTCAGCCCGGCGACTTTGCTGACTTCATTGCGCCGATTATCAAAACTCTGAATCTTTACCAGACTCAAAACGTCGATTTGCGGGTTGTCGCCCAGCAGTTTAAGACCTTAGACTTGTTTCACCACGAGGGCATTGACCCCGCCGCTGCCGCGATCGCCCTCAAACAACTGGCAGAGCACTACCCCGAAGCCGACCTAGAAGTTGTCGCTCTAGAGGGACGCGGTGACGACAAGGTGCGCTTGCAAGCAAAAGTCAAAGGAGTTGCCGATCGCTCGGCGCTCAGTGCGGAGTACTTCGCCGCATATCGAGAGATGTCTGCTATGCCCTACGCCGACTTGCAGTCTTTGCTAGCAGGCATGGCCGAAAAAGACGATCGCATTCGCAGCCTCGAAAGCATGGTGACGACCGCGATTAAAAGCGACAAATTTTATGTAGAAACCGTATACAGCCTAGGAGACACCGTGACAGAGAAAAGCTCGATCAATATCAACGCAGGCGGCGACATCGGTAACGTCAGCGGCCTAGTCGGGGGCAACGTGAGTGGCGTTATGAATCTTGGCACCATCAGCGGCAGCGTAACCAATTTCATTGGCCAGATCCCCGACAATTCCGCAGAGCAAGCCGAGCTAAAAACGCTATTGCAGCAGCTTCAGGCTGCGATCGAAACAGAGCCAGCCCTTGAACCTGAAGACAAAGCCGAGGCTTTAGCCCAGGTTCAGGTACTGGCAGAGGCAGGCCAAAAACCTGAAGATGGTGCTATGCAAAAAGCCGCTAAAACCGCCATGAAAATACTGAAGGGCACTACTACCGGACTATCTGAGACCACCAAGTTTGTGGCGGAGTGCGCCAAGCTGCTGCCGGCCATATCTGGGCTGCTGCTTTTGCTGTAGCAGCGGAAGAAATTGTCGCTTTTGAAATTAGCGCAGCAGCTGATCGATCATGCGGTTGGCCTGAGATTCATAGCTGCCGCCAAACAGCGTGAAGTGGTTTAGAACGTGATAGAGGTTGTAGAGCGTTTTGCGCGTCTTATAGCCCTGGTCTAGCGGGTAAGCGGCATCGTAGGCCTTATAGAACGCGGCGGGGAAGCGGCCAAATAGCTCGGTCATGGCGATATCAACCTCGCGATCGCCGAAGTACGTCGCCGGATCTAAGATCACGGGCTCGCCCGCTTTAGTCACTGCCGCATTGCCCGACCACAGGTCGCCGTGTACCAGGGCCGGAACCGGGTTGTGGCCCGCCAGCAGATCGGGCAGCGACATCAGCAGCTCGTGCTGGCGCGGAAACCGACCGCCTCGCCGCCCTGCCAGACGAAACTGATGTCGCAAACGATGCTCGCGGTAAAACTCTAGCCAGGTTGCCGTCCAGGGGTTGGGCTGGGGAGTTGCCCCAATCGTGTTGGGCTGGTGCCAGCCAAAGCCCCCTTGCCCCTCCAGAGCCAGCCCGCGACCGTCGCTGGTTACGCGGTGCATTGCGGCTAAAGCCTGACCCATGCGGCTCCAGGCGTCACCGCCACCGCCCAGGTCTAGCCACTCCAAGGCAATGTAGGCCGCCCCGTCCACCGTGCCCCAGCAGATCGGCTTGGGTACTCGAATAGTGTGGCTGTCGTACATGTCTTTGAGGCCGAGGGCCTCGGCCTCAAACATCGCCACCTGAGAGGCCTGGTTGAGCTTCACAAAAAACGACTGCCGCCCGTCGCTGACCTGGTAGGCCTGGTTGATGCACCCCCCTCCCACCGATCGCCGGTCAGCAATCGCAAAGGCGGTGCCGGTTTTAGCACCAATGTGCTGAGCGATCGCGGTCCACATACTCAACTCCTAGCGTGCTGGCTGTAGGGCAACGACTCCATAGGCCTGGGCAGATAGATAGCTCTGGGCCGCCTGCAAAACATCTTCTACCCGTAGCTGCTGAATGTAGGCCGGGTAGTTGAGGCCTTCGGCAATGTCGCCCGTGAGCGTGTGGTAGTAGCCGTAGAGACCAGCGCGATCGCTGGGAGCTTCATTGGCAAACACAAATTGATTGGCCACCTGAGTCTGGACCCGGCGCAGCTCGGCCTGGCTCACGGGCTGCTGCGTCACGGTGTCGATATGCTGAGCGATCGCCGCTTCCACCGTGTCTAGGTGCTCTGCTGGCAGCTGGGCAGAGATCATAAACATTCCCTGATGGGCCAGAGTCATATTGCTACAGCGGATGCTGGTCACCAGTTTGCGGTCTTCCCTCAGGTCGCGCACCAGCCGCGAGGTCAGCCCCCTGCCTAAAATCGAGGCCGCAATGTCTAGGCCGTAGGTGTCTTCAAGCTGGGCTACCCCCGGCACTCGCCAGGCCATCACCAGTCGCGCCTGAGCCAGAGCAGCATCGTGGTGCACCGCTCGCCGCACCTGCTTAAAGGAAGGCTCTAAATCGCCGGGCAGCAAGGGCTTGAACCGCTCGATAGAGTCGCTGTCGTCTGAGGCTGTAGAGCGCTGGGCCATAGCTCGCTCAAACCCCTCGGCTACGGTGGCGATCAAAGTTTCCACCGGTAGGTTACCCACCGCCACTGCCGTCATACTCTGGGGCTTATACCAGGTGCTGTGAAATTTTCGCATCTGCGCCGGGGTGAGGCCTTCAACAACGGCGGTAGGGCCTAATACCGGACGGCGGTAGGGCAGCCGATCAAACATTAGCTCCATGGTGCGGGCGTAGGTGCGACGGCCAGGGTTATCGTCAGAGCGGCGAATTTCTTCTAAAATCACCGGACGCTCGCGCTCAAAGTCATCGTCGCTGAGGAGTGGAGCCATCACCATTTCAACTTGTAGTGCGGCCAGATCGACAAAGTCTTGGGGGGCCGTGGTGATGTAGTACTTAGTGTAGTCTTGGCTAGTGGCAGCGTTAGTAAATGCGCCGCGCTCTTCTACACGACGCTCAAACTCGCCGCACCGTAGCCGCTGAGTTCCCTTAAAAATCATGTGCTCTAGAAAGTGAGCCATGCCGTTGATAGAATCACTCTCGACCGCCGAACCCACCCGCAGCCAGAGGCTCAGATTCACAACCTCTAGGGGCATTTGCTCAGCGATAACCGTGAGGCCATTGGGTAAGCGCCGAATGGTAGGTGATACTAGGCGAGAGGGCACAGCAGCCGCTGAGAGCAAAGCCATAGCAAAAACTCGTCACCTGAAAAAACATGGAGCTGCGACCATCTTAACGACTGAATCGTCAGCCTGGTATATGCAGCCCTCAATGACCTAAGCGGTTTACATGCAGAAATTGCTGGAGCAGCATATCTCAGTACGCCTGCGCTCGTTCTGGCGCGGAGCCGACCTAGGCCGCACCAAAAATGGCAGAACTTAATGTCCCATTCTGGCAAAAGTATTGTAAATTCCTGGTAAGCGGCCTGTTCCGGGGAGATTTCATGGGCACCTGGATTAAAGAGACAGACATTGCAATTTATCTGATGCAGGGAGGCTACTGGATCTCCCGCATCACTAAGTATCCGTCCAGCAGCAACGCCAAAGAGCAGGTCGTTAATATCGGCAGCATCAAGTCGTGGTTTTCGCGCAGCGACTACCCCCGCGCCATGACGGTATCAATTGGCACAGGTGCCCCCGAACCTCAGCCTATGCCGCCCCCGCCCCCGCCCCCGCCGCCAGCGGGGAACGCTATTAACGCCGCCGGTCTAGAAATCGTGAAAGGGTTTGAGGGGTTAGGCCTAGCGGCTTATCCTGACCCAGGTACAGGGGGCGAGCCTTGGACAATTGGCTATGGCCATACCTCGTCTGCGGGACCACCGCAGGTGTATCGCGGTCTCACCATTACTCGCGCCGAGGCCGAAGCGATCCTCAAGCGCGACCTAGCTAAGTATGAGAAGGCGGTGGCCGGTGCTGTTAATCGCACTCTAACGAGCGACCAATTTTCGGCACTGGTATCGTTTACCTTTAATGTCGGCCCTGGCAATCTTCAGTCGTCTACTCTGCTTAAAAAGCACAATGAGGGCGACTTTGCTGGAGCTGCGGAGGAGTTTGGCCGCTGGGTCTATGCCGGAGGCAAGGTGCTGCCCGGCCTCCAGCGACGGCGACGGGCCGAGCGCGCCCTCTACCGGGGCGAAAACTGGCAGCAGTTCTTGTAGACCCAAACTGTAGATAAGCCTGGCTTAGAGTGTGGCCGCGACGCGCTAGGTAGTTGAGCACAAGCTCGTGATCGTTTTTGTGTTTGTGAACTCGGTTGACTTAAGGCTGTCTTTGGTCTCAACCGGATCCTAAGGACCTCAAGAACAGTTGTAGCGACTACCTGTTCTAGTCTCTGTGAAGCTCCGGAGCCCTGTGAGCTAAGGACGGAACAGTCGTTTACCATGAAAACAGCTTTACCTAAATACAGGGCGGGATAACGCTACCTTATTTAGTAGATGCGGTACTAAGGCCTGTTTTCCCCAAGAGCTTAATGTATGACCGATGATGGGATGTCGGCTACCCCTGATCATCGCTCGCCTGATCAGAACAAACCGATCGCAGCAGCTGAGCAGAACAGCCCATTAGAGAGCTTCGGTCAACACTTTCAAACCGTCTTTGAAACCATGGCTCTGGCGGGGTTGATAGTCGATACCCAGGGCTGTGTTTTATTCTGCAACGACTACTTGCTTACGCTAACCGGCTGGCAGCGCCATGAGGTGCTGGGCCGCTGCTGGGTCGATATGTTCGTTCCAGCAGATGGTCGGCAGTCCTATCGGGCACTCCTGGAGACGACGCGGGCCGCCAGCCAGTACCCGATCCGCCACACCAGCGAGGTTCTAACTCGCAGCGGCGATCGCCGCCTGATCGCCTGGCAGGACACCTTCTTTTGCAGTCCAGACGGTCGCGTTCAACACATCACGAGCACTGGTCGAGATATTACCAGCTACCGGCAGGCGGATGGGCAGCTGTGCGAAAGTGATGCTGGCCGTTCTGGCTCCCTAGCTACCGACATCACTCCCCTCGTCACAGCCCAAACGGCTCTGCGGCGTCAGGCCGCAGAAGAGCGCCTGATTCGCACCATCACTCAGCACATTCACCAATCCCTAGATGTCAACCAGATCTTGCAGACCACCGTTAGCGAGATCAGGCAGTTCTTACAGACTGACCGGGTGGTTGTTTATCGCTTCGACGACAGCGGTAGCGGCACCATGGTGGTTGAGTCAGTGCTCCCTACCTGGCCAACCGGCCTGGGCGTTACCGTCAGCGATACCTGTTTTACTACCAGCCCTGAACTTGTCGACCAGTATCGTCAGGGCCGCATCCAGCACATCGATAACGTCTACCAGGCTAATATTGACCCCTGCTACCGCGACCTGCTGGCTCGCTTCCAGGTTCAGGCCAACTTAGTCGTACCCATTAACTGCGGTAGCCAGCTCTGGGGGCTAGTCTGTGCCCACCACTGCCGAGGGCCACGCCTGTGGCAGCCTAGAGAACGTGCCCTGCTGTCTCAGCTTGCTAAGCAGGTTGCCACGGCTCTACAGCGAAGTCAGCTGTTAACTCAGACTGCCAATCTAGCTCGCCAGGAAAAACTGCTCAACAACATCATTAGCGCCATCAGCGACAGTCTGGAGCTAACGCCCCTGCTGCAGCGGGCAGCTACCGAACTCTTGCAGACCTTTAGAGCCAGCCGCAGCCTAGTGGGGTTGTGCCAGGCTACTGATTCGCAATTGGTGCACACCACCAGCGCTAGCACGCCAGGCTGCAGTAGTTTGCAGGGTCAGGTCATCCCTATAGAGGGCAATCCCTACGTCCAGCGAGTGCTGGGCCAAGAGGCTCCAGTGGTGGTTCACGATGTCACCCAGGAACCAGCTCTTATTCCCAATGTGGCTCTGGCTCTAGAGCATGATATTGGAGCAATATTGGCTGTCTCTATCCGCTATCGGGGGGTAGTTAAAGGCGTTCTCAGTGTCCACCAGTGTCCTACACCTCGACACTGGATGAAAGCCGAGATTGAGCTGATCAAGCGCCTAGCCGATCACCTCGCGATCGCCATTCACCAGGCCGAGCTATACGCCCAGGCCAAAAACGAGCTAGCAGAGCGCAAGCGGTTAGAGGCTCAGCTTCGCTACGATGCCTCCCACGATCGCCTGACAGGCTTGCCTAATCGCACGCTGTTTCTGGAGAGACTGGCCCAGGCGATTGAGCAGCTGCATGAGTCTCATCAGCAGACTGCCTCAAACGTCTCTGCTGTAGATGCCTCTCTGGAGATACCCAACCGCTGCCGCGATCGCCAGTTTGCCATTCTATTTCTCGACTTAGATCGATTCAAGGTGATCAACGATAGCCTGGGCCACACCATGGGCGATCGGCTGCTGCAGGTCGTAGCCCAGCGCCTGACGACCTGCCTGCACCCGGTCGATATGGCCGCCCGTCTAGGGGGCGACGAGTTTGTGCTGCTGCTGCCCAACCTTTGCGACGCCACCGCTGCTGTCAGCATGGCTCAGCGCATTCGGAGCGCGCTTGAAGCGCCAGTGCGGCTTGCTGGGCATGAAGTCTTTGTTCAAGGCAGCATTGGTATTGCCCTGAGTGCGCCTACTTATACAGATCCCAACCAGATGCTGCGCGACGCCGACATTGCTATGTACAAAGCCAAGGGCAGCAATCGCGAGTATGCCTTCTTTGATACCCCTATGCACAGCCTGGTCGTGCAGCAAATGCAGATCGAGAACGATCTGCGCCGTGCCCTAGAACGCTCAGAACTACAGCTGTGCTATCAGCCCATCGTCAACCTATCTACGGGTGAGACTCAAGGATTTGAAGCCCTAGTGCGCTGGCAGCACCCCCACCGAGGGCTGGTGTCGCCCCTAGACTTTATCTCCATTGCCGAGAGTACTGGGCTGATTGCCACCCTTGACCTATGGACCTTGAACGAAGCCTGCCAACAGCTTAGCCGCTGGCAGCAGCAGTTTGCGGCCAGCCAGAATCTAACCGTCAACGTCAACCTCTCGGGTAAGCAGTTTGTGCGCCCCGACCTAATTCAGCAAATTGACGGGGCGCTTGAACGCAGCAGCCTTCCCGGACGATGCCTAAAGGTTGAAATCACCGAGAGCGTGCTAATTCAAAACGCCCAGCTCGCCATTGAGCTGCTCAAGCAGCTGCGCCAGCGCCATATTCAAGTCTGCATGGATGACTTTGGCACCGGCTACTCGTCCCTCAGCTATCTGCATCGATTTCCCATCGACATACTCAAAATCGATCAGTCCTTTATTACCGCCCTGCATAACTCCGTGCCCAGCCAGGGCAGTCGCGAAATCGTCAAGGCGATTATTCATCTGGCTGACAACCTCGATTTAGCGGTGGTTGCCGAGGGTATTGAAACCGCAGAACAGGCTAGCTATCTCAAGACGCATCGTTGTCAAGGCGGGCAGGGCTACTACTTTTCCAAACCACTATCGGTGGAAGCGGCTACGGATCTAATCGCGCAGCTTAGCGGATCAGCCCCGGCTAAAACGGAAACGGCTTAAAAGGAATCCACTGGGTCCACAGCTTAGCCAGGGTGCCGTTAACAATCAGCTGATTGAGAGCCTGGTTAAGAGATTCCATCAGCTCACGGTTGCCGGGCAACACTCCAATACCAAAGGGATGCTGGGTTTGCAGCTGAAAGGCTACCCGTAGAGTATCGGTGTCGGCTTCGGCGGTGAGCAGCGGCAGAGCATCGCCTAGCAGCGCGTCGACCGCACCCTGTTCGAGGGCTAAGAGCAGGGCAGGCAGGGTTTGATCTACCCCAGCAAAGGCTACCCACTCTAAATCAGGCAGGGTTTCGGTTAAGGCCAATGAGGTGCTGTCAGCCAGCACACCTAGACGCTTGCCTGCTA
>JBARUP010000080.1:0-1691 GCA_049645805.1 Nodosilinea sp. | reverse complement strand
CTACAGAGCTGCTGAACCAAATTATGGAATTTGAGCTGGCCGGGGTAGTGCGCTACACCCACTATTCGCTGATGGTGACGGGGCCAAACCGAATTCCCATTGTAGATTTTTTTAAGGCCCAGGCCAGTGAGTCGCTGGTGCACGCCCAGGAAGCGGGGGAAATCATCACGGGTTTAGAGGGACACCCCAGCCAGCGCATCACCCCCATTGAGGAAAACAACCGCCACGGCGTTAGGGATCTGCTGCAAGAAAGCCTGAACCACGAGCAAAAAGCGCTGGAGATGTACAAGCAGCTTCTGGGCGTTGTCGAGGACGCCAGCGTTTATCTAGAAGAATTTACCCGCACCAAGATTGGTCAGGAAGAACTGCACAATCTAGAGATCAAGAAAATGCTGCGGGACTTTAGCTAGCAAGGCTTCCGACGCGGCCTCAGCCCAGGCCTGAACTGCCGCTGAGCTAATGATGAAAGCTGTAGGGTAACTGTCCCCTGAACGGAGTCGAAGGGGACATCTTGCATAGGTTTTGGCTTTCTCCCTTTGGAGACGCAGGGCAAACGGCTTCGCTCAGCCAGCGTGGTCTTGGAGATGCTTACGCTGCAAGTTACCCCTGGTGAGCTACCCAGCACTGATCGTAATTATGATTTATAAGGATCTGCTTAGCTGCATGCTGGGCAGAAACAGCCGTGCTGTACACAGTCTGAAAAATACATAGTCTAAAGACTCTTCTTATCTTCTGGCCTGCCCGCTATGCCCTACGATCTTCCCTTCCCTGAGCCTGAGGATGAGACAGATCAACGCCACTATCGCTGGATGCTGCGGGCGCTAGAACTCGCAGAGCTGGCGGGAATGGCGGGAGATGTGCCGGTAGGTGCAGTTGTCGTTGGGCCGAGAGGGGCGGCGCTAGCCGAGGCGGGCAATCGTCGCGAGCAGGACCAAGACCCTACGGCCCACGCCGAGGTGCTGGCCCTGCGCGAAGCCGCTCGCCAGTTGGGCAACTGGCATCTCAACGACTGTACACTTTATGTCACCCTAGAGCCTTGCCCTATGTGCGCTGGAGCGATTGTTTTAAGTCGCCTGGGGCTGCTAGTATACGGCACTGCTGATCCTAAATCGGGAGCGGTGCGATCGGTGCTCAACCTGCCTGATGGCCCCTGTTCAAATCATCGCCTACCGGTAGTTACCGGTATCCTGACTAAACCTTGCCGACAGCAGCTACAGCAGTGGTTTCAGCAGCGCCGCCAGGCCCACCGCCATAAAGCCTCGGACCATGACACTGATTGAACTGTCCGAACCTGGGTTTGCGTCTGAAGGCAGTAGCTATAGGGTAAGGGGTACAGAGCAAGGCTAAGCTCCTTTTGTTTCGGCTGTAGGCAGCTAGGGCGAGCACATTGGGAGAGCCTGATATTGGCACTAGTTGGGATCTAGCTGAACCGTGACTCCTGAAATCCGTCTACCTATGAAATCTTCTGCGTCCTCTGAATCGTCCGCTGCGGTGTCGAAGGGAGGGGCAGTTGCGCCCGTGCGATCGCGCTGTTCGCCCGTGCTAACCCCGCTAGCGTACCTTCTGGGCCAGCATCTGGTCGTGCCGCTGTATTTTGGGGCCATTACCATCATCGGTCAGCACCGGGTGCCCGCCGCTGGGCCAATTATTCTAGCCCCTCCCCATCGCGCTCGCTGGGACTCTATCTTGCT
>JBARUP010000079.1:0-1908 GCA_049645805.1 Nodosilinea sp. | reverse complement strand
TTCAGGCCCTCGCTGAGCACATCGGTGGCCACCAAAACCCGCAGTTCCTCGGTCTTGGGAATGGGTTTTTGGTTGCTGTGGGGGCTGAAGCGCCAGGCGATCGCCGCCGGATTCTCCGAATCTCCCGTCACCCCCTCCACCTGGGTAATGCCCGCTCGCTTCAACTCCTCCGTCAGGTAGCGCACCGTATCGGCAAACTGAGTAAAGACCAGCACCTTCTCCTGGCCGTAGTGCTGAGCGATCAGCTCAGTCAGCGCCAGCAGTTTGGTGTCTTCCAAGGCTTGCCAGATGCCGCAGCGCTGCAAAATCGTGGTCAGCACCTTGGCGTCGGCCAACAGATCTTTCTTCAGGGCGGCCTTAAACAGGCCTGGCTTAATCCACTTAAAGCGGCGCTTACAGCGGGTGGCGTACTGCTGATAGACCGCCTCGGCTCGCCGCCGATAGTCGGCATCGGCCAGGTGCAGGGCGTCATCTCCCAGAGGGTCAACCACTGAGGTGGTATCGTCCTCGGCCTCCACATCAAAGAAGCTGGCCGCCAGGGCATCGGCATCTTCGTCATTGTTGCGGGTATCCAGCAGCGAGGCTTCCTGGCTGCCAATGGGCAGGTCTAACCCCTGCTCGATCGCATAGAGCGAAATATAGTTGCGCAGAATATGGCGATCGAGCGACTGAATAAACGCTGGCCCGCCGCTCTCTAACCGCTTGTAGAGGTTGGTGCGGCTAAAGCCCATCAGCCGCTTGCCCGCCCGCGATAGCCCCTTGAGCTGCTGCTCTTCGCTGGGGGTCAGCTTGCGCCGCTGAGTCGAGACGGCATAGTTGCTCAAGCCATAGCGGGGCAGGCTGAGGCTGTTGATGGCCTCCACCACCTCCTCGGAGTAGAGGGTGGCGTAGGGGCTCCCTTCTTCCTCCGAGTGAAACTTCACCGTCTGGGGCTGTCGCTCAGGGAAATAGGCCCGTCGCCCATCGGGGAACTCCAGGTACTGGCGCGGGGGGCGGTTTTGCCATTCTTTTTCGAGAGGCAGCTGCTCCTCGGTCTTGGCGTAGTTCGCCTGAATAAAGCTGCGGGTACGGCGCACCATGTACAGCTTCATCAGGTCGCGCCAGTCGTCGGCGTGTTCGCTGAGTTCAAAAGCCCGCAGCGATCGCACCGCCGCCTGGTGACGGCGAATAAACTCCAGCTCTCCGCCAATCTCATCTAACAGCCCCTCTGGCCGCAGGCCCAAGTCTTTGTCTTCGGGCACAAACAGCCGCAGCTGGGCCGACAGGTCTAGATAAGTTTTGTTGTAGGGAGTAGCCGATAGCAAAATGCAGCGACACTCATTGATCGCAATGTATTCCTGAATCGCCCGATAGCGCTTGCCTTCCCGGTTTCTTAGGTTGTGGCTCTCATCAATCAGCACCACCCGATAGCGCCGCAGCTCGGGCAATTCGTTCTGCACCCGGCTGATGGATAGCACCTTGGCCAGCAGCCGGTAGCGATCCACATAGTCTTGCCACATCGAGACCAGGTTTTTGGGGCAGATGATCAGCGTCTCTAGAAAAAAGTCTTCCTGCAAAATGCGGGCCAAGGTCGCCCCCACAAGGGTCTTGCCCAGACCGACCACATCCCCAATCAACACCCCGCCCCGGCGATTGACGTGGTGAGCCGCAATCTGCACCGCCGCCTTTTGAAACTCAAACAGTTGAGCATCAATATCGCGAGGGATTTTGTACTCCGACAGCCCCGCTCTGGCCTCCTGGGAGAGGTGGTAGGCGATCTTGAGATAGATGTAGTAAGGCGGCGGTTGAGTCTCCCTGGCCCAGCTCTCATCAATCAGAGCCGCCAGTTCCTCAGAGATGTCGATGCACCAGTGATCCGACCAGCGATCGTCAAACCACTGCTGTAACTTGCCATAGGCATCGTGGTCA